>JANNUI010000610.1:0-11375 GCA_031395125.1 Chitinophagaceae bacterium
TGAATATGAGTTCTGGTTTCAGCAGGCTGAATTGCTCTTTCAGGGCGGCATCACCCAGCATTTTCCACAGCAGTTCATTGCCGGCGATCTTGCTATTGGACTTTTTCTTACCCAGGTGGCACCATCATCAGTTGTTTTAAATATACCTCCGCTTACTCCCCCGGCAAGAATGATCCGGTTGGTGCTGCCATCATAGCGGATATCATAGGCCAATGCCCTTGTCCTTCCCCCAAGATTATTCGGTCCCTGGAAAGTGTAGGCATTCGCAGTCATTCTTGCGGTTTGCATCTGGTCATCCAGTATGGCTTGCGCCTGAGCCAACTCCATATCCCTGACCCCCTCTGGTATCTTTCCGGTAACCGGGTTTTTCAACATATTGAATTCATACTCCATCGCACCACGGATATCTGTCATCCGCTGATCGGGTCTTCTTTCCCGCTCTACCCGTATTCCATTTTCTGTTTGTTTTTTGAGATTGCGCTTACATGACATCATCAGCATCAAAAAAAATAAAACTGTCAAAAAAAATGCAGCTGGCATACAGAACTTTTTCATAGCTTAAATTGGGTTTTGAATTACTATAACAATTTACAACCTGGATAAGTCCCTTTCATAGCTTGTTTACTAAGGAAATACACTTATACACAGGATTTGCCGGGCTGTTGAAAAAAAGAGGCCTCCAAAGCATAAAAACTGGCCAGATTTCAGAAAAAAACACCTTCGGAAGAATCCTTATCTTCGCCCCCTCAAAAGTTCTTGCGCAATGATCAGCAGAAGAAATATCCGGGTGAAGGTGATGCAGACCCTTTATACCATGAGCAGCCTGGAAAATAATGGAAAGACCAGCGAAGCGCAGAAGATACTCGAACAACATTTCAGCCAGACCCGTTTCCTGCTTGTTTACCTTACCTGGTTCCTCACCGAAGTAGGCCGCTACGCCGAAACAGATGCCCACCAGCGGGCCTCCAAACACCTGCCCACCGCAGGAGACCTGAAAGTAAATACCAAGATCGCCGGTAACGAACTGTTGTGGAAAATGCTGGGAGATGCCGCCCTGAAAGAACAATTCAGCCTGCTGAAACCTGAACTCATTTTTAACCGCTCCAAAGACGGCAATGTGGATCTGATCCGGAAAATTTATCAGCAGCTTACAGAAACACCGGAGTATGCATCCTACATCAGCACAGCCGGAAGGGAAAAGACGGAAGAAAAAAAGATACTGGAATTTATACTGAACGACCTGATGCTGGCCAACGAAGTTGTGGTAGCACACATGGAAGAAAGTTTTTCCAACTGGGATGATGACGGCGAGATGGTGGTACTGTTGCTGGCCGGTTACCTGCAAAAACCCGGTGTCTTCAACTTCAAACAGATGCTGACCGCCGACAAGGAACTGTTTGCCCGCAACCTGCTGCAGGCAGTACTGGAGAAAGCCGAACACCTGCAGTCGCTCATCGTACCCAAACTGAAAAACTGGGACCCCGAACGCATCGCCCAGCTTGACATGATCATTATGAAAATGGGAGTGGCCGAGTTCCTGTACTTTGAAACCATACCGCCCAAGGTTACTATCAACGAATACATCGACCTGGCCAAGGATTACAGCACCCTGCAAAGCGGCCAGTTTGTAAACGGGATATTAGACAATATTCACAAGGAACTGGTACAACAGGGCAATATGAACAAAGTGGAGTACAGGAAGGGAATTGGGAACTAGGGATTAGTGAAATGCCTGCCTGCCGGTCAGGCAGGGGAATTGGTCCCGCTTCAGGCAGAGGGTAACGGGCTTTCACCTAAATTTGCGGTTCATTGATTTTATATATGAAAAAACTGATACTATTCTTTGGAGCAGCAATACTGACGGCAGCCTGCAATAGCGGCGATAAAAAGGCAGCATCCAGGGCTAATGGCAATGATACAGCCGCCAGCCTTACTGCAGAACAAAAGCAGCAGGCCATGAACGACTCCAGCAATTTCACAACGCTGGAGTGGATTGACCCTGTTGTAAAAAACCTGGGTAAGCTTATGAAAGACCAGTCCATTGAGATCACTTATCGCTTTAAGAACACCGGCAGCAAAAACTTAGTTATAGAAAATGTTTCCGCCCCCTGCGGTTGCACCATACCGGAGAAACCGGAACAGCCCATTGCCCCGGGCGAAGAGGGGGTGATTAAAGCCAAATATAATGGCAGTGGAAAGGGCACCATCAATAAAACCATTTCTGTAAGGGCCAATACCAGCCCTGCTGTTGACCATACACTTACCTTTACCGGCGAGATACAGGAAAATTAAGATTCACCAACTCAATTATTAAAATAATCAACATGAAATTGCGACTCTCTCTCATACTCACAAGCATTGTAGTTTTTTCACTTACCTCCTGTATGCCGGGCGCTGAACAAGGAAAGGATGGAAAAGGTTCCGGCGGCTTTGGCGGTTTCCAGTTCATCTTTTTAGGCCTGATGATCCTGGTGTTCTGGATGTTCTTCATCCGCCCGCAGGCCAAAAGGGCCAAGAACCAGAAAAAATTCATTGAAGACCTGCAGCGGGGTGATAAGATCGTAACCATCGCCGGTATACACGGCACCATCAACAAAGTAAATGACGACGGCACCCTGAACATGGAGGTTAGCCCGGGCAGCTATATCAAGATAGAAAGATCGGCTATCAGTATGGACTGGACTAGCGCATTGAATAAGCCGGTATCTGATAAAAAATAACCGCTGATTGCCCTGATAAAATGATTTGAATGAAACCCGGATGTTGATTCATCTGGGTTTTGTTTTTTATCTTGTTGAAGCAAATCATTTAAATCACATAAATCAGCATAATCAATGGTTCGTATTGGTCTCACAGGCGGTATCGGCAGCGGCAAAACAACTGTAGCCCGGATATTTGAAACACTGGGCATCCCCGTTTATTATGCAGATGATGCTGCCAAAAGGCTGATGAATACCGATGAAGAACTGAAGGCTGCCATCACCCGGCACTTTGGTACTGATAGTTATGCAAACGGGGAACTGAACAGGAAATATCTTGCCTCCGTTGTTTTTAATGACAAAGAAAAATTAGAACTGCTCAACTCCCTAACCCACCCCGCTACCATCCGTGATGCGGAAGAATGGACACAGCAACTCGCAGAGTCCGGCCCACAGGGCCCGGCGGGTGGACAAAGCCCGCCTTACATCATCAAAGAAGCCGCCCTGCTTTTTGAAAGTGGCGCTGCCGAACACCTGGACAGCATCATCGGTGTATATGCCCCGCAGCATATGCGGGTGCAGCGGGTGATGCAGCGGGACGGCCTGCCGGCAGCCGAAGTGATGAAGCGCATCAGCCGCCAGATAGATGAAGAAATGAAGATGAAACTCTGTGACCATATCATCAGCAATAACGAACAGGAAATGCTGATACCACAGGTGCTGAAACTTCACCGGCAATTTTTGGCCGGTGGTAAATAAATGTCCGGTCTTATCTTCCGGAATAAGTTACATTTACTATACAAAACCCCTGCAATGAAAGTACTGCTCATCCCCTCTGCATTACTGCTCTTATCTGCCTGCAGCAACAACAAGAAAAACGAAAAAGGAAAAGAAGGAATGCCCCCGGACACAACAACTGCCGCAGTCAGGGATGAGGTGAGCGATCCGTTTACAGACGTTGCCGAAAGATCAATTACCGGGTCCTGGAGACCGGTGGCCATGAACATACAGGATATGGCGGAGGAAGAGAAGAAAGAGATGATCGCCAATATCCGCCTTGAATTTACCGGCGACGGAAAATTTGCTGGCTTTAATAAAGAAAAGAAACAGGAAGGCACTTACACGTACAGTGCAAAAGACCAGCTGCTGACCATTCTCAATACGGCCCGCGGCGACAAACCCGAAAAATTCAGCATCGGCTGGGAAGATGATCTGCTGCTGATGACCAATAAAGATGGAACGGTGAAGCTGAAAAAAGAATAAGCATCCAACCGGTTTCAGATACAAACCGTTTGAATTGAACCATTAAACAATATGCACATGAAACATCTGTTACTCCCTGTTGCCATTGTGCTGCTGGCAGCCTGCAATAATAAAAAAAAAGAACCTGGTAATGATAAAACACCTGGCGGGGTGATTTCAGTTACGGAAGAAAAAGATGAAAAGCCCGCTGATGAAGCGAATTCCATTGTCGGGGTATGGAGACCTTCCGAAATGAATATCGGTGAAATGACGGAAAAGGAAAGAAAAGAGATCATGGAAAAAGCAACGATCGAATTCACAGCCGGCGGCAGTTATATTTCGCATTTCGATGCCGAAGGTGAAACCGGCTCCTACACGTATAATGACAAAGAAAAGACCCTCATCACACGTTCGCCTGACAACAACGAAGATAAATTTACCGTAAAGTGGGAAGATGGCCTGCTCCGCCTCACCAACGAAGAAGGCGTAATGGTGCTGAAACGTAAATAATAAGATGAAGCCTGTTAGCAGCCCTCAGCCGGCACACTGCATTCAGCAGGCCGGGCTGACAATCATCAGCAATGGGTAATTTCACGCTGAGTTCGCTGAGATTTAAACAAATATTCTCTGCGCCCCCTGTGTGACACTTCGGACTTGCCCGTTGCTCAATCATTCAGGGATAAAAACCACAGCAATGAAAGTTCGCACAAGGGCCCGCTGGCAAAATACCATCCGAAAATACAAAGTGACACCGGTGAAATTATTTGAGCCGGAATCCCTCTCCGATATCGTTTCCATCGTACAGGAAGCCGAATCCAAAAAATTAAAAGTAAGGGCTGTTGGGTCAGGGCATTCTTTTTCTGATGTGGCGGTGACCCATGAATACCTGGTTGACCTGTACCGCCTTGATAAAGTGAATCCATACAATACTGCGGTGATAAAAGAAGCATACAAAGAAACTAAACTGGCCGAAAGCCAGGCAGGCATCAGCGTCAGGAACCTGAACCGCAGGCTTGATGCAATGGGCCTGGCGCTGATTAATATGGGAGGTATTGACCACCAAAAACTGGCAGGAGTAATTTCAACCGGCACCCATGGAACAGGAAAAGACATTGAAGCCATGCAGGGTTTTGTTCACTCTATAGTGATGGTAGCAGGCGGAGGAAAGATCTACCGCATTGAAAAAACAAACGGCATCACCGACCCTGCAAAATATAATGAAACCGGTATTGAACTTATACAGGATGATGCCGTTTTTTACAGCGCCGTGCTCAGCTTTGGAAGCATGGGTATTATTTATTCGCTGGTACTGGAAGTAAGGGAACGCTATTATCTCCGGGAAACAAAATTGCCGGCTACCTGGGAAGATTTGAAAAAGAAATGGCTCGACGGAACAATTTTTACAGAAGGGGATACCGAATCAGGTGGTGTAGCCCCCCGCAGTGTGAGTTTTCTGATCAATCCTTATAAGCTTAAAGATAAAAAGACAGGTAAAGAAGAACATTATTGTATTGTTATGCGGCATTACAAGGCAACCAGGCCAAGGAAATGGAAACTGATAGAAGCATCCCGAAACCTTATCAGTTATATTTTCGGCAACTTCCCCGTTACCTATTACTACACCATCCTTTTGTTTAACCTGTTGCCGCACCGGGCCCCTAAATTGATCCGGGGTTCATTAAAGAGTTTGCGGGATAAAAAATTTGTTCACAAATCACATAAAGTGCTTTTCCAGGGCTTTCAGTTCGTTAAGGAAAGGGCCTATGATGCAGAGTTTGGTTTTAACCTGGGGAATACTCCTGCTGCCATCGCCGCAATTGATCAGGTAATGTTGCTGGCAAAGCAGATGAAAGAAAATGCAAGGTTATATCATTCCTCGCCGCTTGGGGTGCGGTTTGTAAAAAGATCAAAGGCCTTCCTTGCTGTGGAATATGAGCGGGATGTAGCCTACATGGATACGCCTTTTTTGCTGCGTACCCGCGGAACAGAGACCATGCTGGAGAAATGCCAGCAGATCATGTTTGAAAAAGGCGGAATACCCCACTGGGGCAAGTCCAATTCCATATTGGATGGCAAGCCGGAATTCCTGGAAGCCACTTACCCGATGTTGGGTAAATGGAAAGCTGCTTTGCAGAAATTCAATCCTGCAGGCACATTCAATAATCATTTTATGGAGAGAACAGGGCTGGTTTGAAGAATGTCCTATTTCAGTTTTGCCAGTGCTTCTTTGACCCGCTTCCACCCTTCTTCAATATTCTTCATGCTGTTGGCAAAAGAAAAACGAACACATTTCGGTTCGCCGAACGCATCACCCATCACCGATGACACATGCGCTTTATTCAGCAGGTAGAGGCTGAGATCGGAAGCGTTACTGATGATTGTTTCGCCATCTTTTTTTCCAAAGTAAGCACTCACATCCGGGAAAACATAAAAAGCCCCTTCCGGCTCGGGGCAGCCAATGCCGGGGATCTCTTGCACAAGTTCCAGTACTTTTTTTCTCCGGGTATCAAATTCTTTCACCATCTCCATCGTAGGACGAAGATCGGTCGTAAGTGCTGTGATGGCAGCCCGCTGTGTCATCGCATTGGCCCCGCTGGTAAATTGTCCCTGCACTTTCTCACAGGCTTTCGCAATCTCAGGATGTGCTGCCATATAACCCAGCCTCCAGCCCGTCATTGCAAATCCCTTGCTCAGCCCGTTCACAAGGACCACCCTATCCTTCAGTTCAGGAAACGATGCAAGGCTATGGTGGGCGGATACAAAATTGATATACTCATAGATCTCGTCAGAAATTATAAATATATGGCTGTGCTTTTGAAACACGTTAGCAAGCGCTGCCAGTTCTTCCTTGTTATAAACAGCGCCGCTGGGATTGCAGGGTGATGAAAAAAGAAAAACCTTTGTTTTAGTTGTGATCGCTTCTTCCAGTTGCTGCGGGGTTATTTTAAATCCCTGTTCTGCGCTGCTTTTCACTTCCGTCACTTTCCCGCGGGCAATTTTTACCAGTTCGCTGTAGGTTACCCAATAAGGGGTCGGGATGATCACTTCATCTCCTTCATCCACCAGGGCAAGGATGGCATTGGCCAGGCTTTGCTTGGCACCGGTAGACACCACGATGTTCTCCGCTTTGTAATCAAGTTGGTTATCTCTTTTAAGTTTTTTGCAAACAGCTTCCCGCAGATCCAAAAAACCCGCCACCGGTGTGTAGTGGCTCCAGTTGTCATGGATAGCTTTGATGGCAGCGTCTTTTATATGCGGGGGTGTGTCGAAATCAGGTTCACCAAGGCTCAGGTCAATGACATCAATTCCTTTAGCCCGGAGTTCCCGGCCCAGCTTGGCCATCTTCAGTGTTTCCGGTTCATTGAATCGTTGCAGGAAAGAAGATAACTGCATGTTCATTGGTTTTGCAAATGATACAGCCCGAAGATAGGGGTTAAAGCGATTCACTCTTTATAGTTCAGCAAAAAGACAGAGAGGTCCGGCTTCACTTTTCTTTTCCGGTTTTTCTCATAGTCATAAATGACCCTTCCCAGGTTTTTCATAAAAGGAAAACCAGTAGTACTATAATCATAGTGATCATCGTTATAAATGCCGTCGCTGTTGCAATGGATGACGGCGCTCAGCAGAAATTCAATATTGCTTGTATAATCCACGATGTATGCCGCATCGATCAGGAATCCATAGGCATCCCCCACCTTGTTGAAGATGCGGATATGGGGCTGCGCTGCGCCTTTCTCAACGCCGTAATAAAGAAACTTCACATAAGTATCCCACGATGCTGCCGTATCATACGCAGGCCAGCGGGATTCCTGCGGCAGCATGGACATATAACGGCGAAGAAAAAAATAATCATCAGCAGTAAGATCAAAGCGTTTTTCTTTGGCAACTGATTCAGGAAAAAGGATGCTTCGTACAATACTGTGCAGGGATGAAAGACCCAGCCTGTTCTTTTTCGAAAAATCAAACGGTTCATTTACCAACTGACCGCCACGCATAAAGCCTTTTCCCATCCGGGTATTCCGGTTCGCGTAGGGAAGCTGACTTTTCTCCCCTTGTTTTGCCCAGATAGTTTTCCCGCTGCTGTCGGCAAACCGCACCGGGTTTGTGTGGCGGTTCTCTTCCTCAGTCAGGCTTATTTCCAGCCGGTGAATGATCTGCACATCCGTGTAACCCATTCGATGCAATGAGTGATTGATATATTCCTGCCCCAGGAATTCATACAACCTGTTGAAAGCATCATTATCGCTTACCAATAAAATTTTTTTGATATAGTGTGCGATAGTTGGCCTCCCGTCCGAAGCCGAAGGATCATTGATTACTTCTGTCTGGCGGCTTCCTTCAGCACCGGTTATCATCGTACTGTGCATGTTCAGTCCCGGTACTTTAAGTTCATTCAGTTTTTGCAATGCCAAAATAGCTACCGGGAGTTTAACCGTGGAAGCAGGATAGAAATATTCTTCCCCGTTCAACCGGAAACTGTGGTCGGTGAATTTCAGTTTGCCTTTTTTGCCCCGGTCGATCGTTGTGTAAATGATCTGTACGCTCAAGCCGTTTTTATTGTTCAGCACATCTGTAAACATGCCCGGGTGTTTGGCCATCAGCCCGGCGATCAGGGTATCTGTAGTTTTGGGTTGTGCCCGTAGTGAATGCATACCGTAAAAAACAAGCGATAAAAGGGTCAGTAAGCATTTTATCCGTGCAACTGGTTTCATCGGGGTAAATTAGCAATATTCGGAAGAACATACTACCCGGTGGGTGCCTGCAAAATCCGGTGATCATTCCGATAGCTTTTTACCTTTTCTTCATCCCCGTCTTATTCATTCTTAAACCACTGAAACCCAGTTGAAAAAAGAGGTTGCTACCTGAAAAATATCCCGGAAATCCTGTTTCGCTTTACGGGCTGAATCCCTATCTTTGCCGCCCTTGACCCCCACAGCTTTAGCGAAGGGGGTCTTTAAAATTTCTCTGAAACCCCTGGCCCTGATTGAAACAGTACGGCAGGGCTAAAATTGTAAATCACCCATTGTATGCAACTGAAAGGTTTGGTCCGCTTTTTTGCAATCCTCCTCATCGTTTACTCGCTGTACCAATTGTCCTACACCTGGTTTGTAAGAAACCATGAAAAAAAGATGGAGAGCAGTGCCCGGAGTTTTGTAAAAAAGAATTACCCCGCTGCCCTTGAAAAATTTCCCGGCAATAAAGATTCACAGTCTGTTTACCAGGAGTTTTTAGACAAAGTCTATGAAGTCAGGCTGGCCCGGCTGCTGGACAGCACCAAGGATAAGATCATCACCTATGGTATAAACGGCGCTGTCAGTTATAAGAAAGCCAAAGCGGAAGAGCTGAACCTCGGTCTCGACCTGCAGGGTGGCATGAGTGTGACACTGGAAGTGGAAATGAAAGGCCTGCTGAAGTCGCTATCCAATGATTCAAAAGATCCTGATTTTTTAGCCGCTCTTCAAAATGCCGAAAACCGTAAGGCCAACAGCGGTGCTGATTATATCACACTCTTTATAGAAGAATACCGGAAACTGGAAAAAGTAAGACCGCTGGCTTCGCTTTTTGCGGCCGGCGCTTCAGATAAAATTGATATAAGTTCTACCGACAGCGAAGTGATAAGCTACATAAAGCAGGAATCAGACGAGGCTTTCGACAGGACATTTAAGAAACTCACCAATCGTATTGACCAGTTCGGGGTAGCACAGCCTTCCATCAACCCGATAAAGGAAAAAAGCAGGATCAATGTGGAACTGCCCGGCATCAAAGACAAGGAAAGGGTAAGAAAGCTTTTGCAAAGCACGGCCAACCTCCAGTTTTGGGAAACCTACAGGGATGTGGACCTGCAGCAGGCTTTCATCAACGTGGAAAACGATTACGACGGTTTTATAAAAGGCACTTTGAAAGATTCTGTAACGGCGGCGCCTGATACGGCAAAACCGGTTGCTCTTGTTGACCCCGCAAAAGGAAAACCGGATACGGCTAAAAAAACATTGTCGGAGGAATTGGCCGGCGACACCGGCAAGAAAAAACAAGCCGATGCAACCGCCGGACAGAAGAGAAGCCTTGCCGAAATACTGAAAGCACCCACCGAGGGCGGCATAGGAAATGTGGATATAAAAGATACTGCGAGGTTCCTGGAATACCTGAAATCACCAGCCCTGCGCCGTCATTT
This sequence comes from Chitinophagaceae bacterium, assembly GCA_031395125.1. Lineage (GTDB taxonomy): Bacteria > Bacteroidota > Bacteroidia > Chitinophagales > Chitinophagaceae > JJ008. The sequence continues at coordinate 10,114 of JANNUI010000610.1, forward strand.
TCCCGGCGATGCCGTATTTGCATATGGCGATATTAGCAGGAAAAATCCCAGGCAGGTCCCTTTTTATGTGCTGAGGACCTATAACCGTGAAAAAGCCCCGCTGGAAGGCGATGCTATTTCTAAGGCAAACCTCGATTATGATAATAACAGCCGGCCTGTAGTAGCGATTGAAATGACCAATATCGGCGCTGCTGCATGGGGCATCATAACAGAGAAGAGCTTCAACAATAAGATCCCCATCGCCATTGTGCTGGATGGTGTGGTTTATTCGGCGCCGATAGCAGAAGGTAAACTGGGGAACAGGTCGCAGATCACCGGTAATTTCACCGTGGAATCGGCAACTGACCTCGCCAATATCTTAAAGATCGGCAAACTGGATGCCCCCGCTAAAATTGTACAGGAGCAGCAGGTGGGCCCCACCCTCGGCGAGAAAGCCATCCGCGGTGGCTCCATGGCCTTCCTCATTTCATTTGTTGTAATCTTCCTGCTCATGCTGGTTTATTATAATACCAGCGGATGGGTGGCCAATATTGCATTGATATTAAACCTGCTTTTCACGGTGGGTGTTTTGGCCGGCTTGGGCGCCTCACTCACGGCCCCGGGTATCGCCGGCCTGGTACTCACCATTGGTATGGCGGTTGACACCAACGTAATCATTTATGAGCGGATAAAAGAGGAGCTCTCGAGAGGCAAAGGATATATCCCTGCCATCAATGAAGGATATAAACGATCATTGCCACCGGTGCTGGATGCCCACGTCACTACGTTCCTTACGGCGCTTATCCTTTTCTATTTTGGAATGGGCCCTATAAAAGGTTTTGCCACAACGCAGATGATCGGTATCATTCTCTCCCTGTTCTGCGGTATCCTGTTGAGCCGCTGGATCACCGAATGGTTTACCGGTAAAAAGAAACACCTTGAATATTTCACCGGGGTTTCCCGCCGCATTTTCAAACATGCCAAATTCAAATTCATTGAGTACCGGAAATATGCTTATGTCATTTCCATGATCGTACTGGCGCTTGGTATCGCTGCCTATTTCAACGGCTTTGATTATGGCGTGGAATTCAACGGCGGACGCAGCTACCAGGTGCGGTTTGATAAACCCATTGCCAACGATGTGGACAATATCCGGAATGACCTGCGAACTGCTTTTGGTGGAGAAAATCCCATTATCAAAACAGTAGGCGATAACAAAACACTCGACATCACCACTTCTTACCAGATAGATAGCACCAGCCTTTCTACCGACTCACTGGTGG
>JANNUI010000623.1:0-2263 GCA_031395125.1 Chitinophagaceae bacterium
ATGGGCCAGTATGAAAAAGCGGAGCCACTGTTTAGCGAATCACTGGCTATCAGGAAAAAAGTACTGGGAGAAACCCACCCGGATTATGCCACAAGCCTGAACAGCCTGGCGAGTATATATGAAAGCATGGGCCAGTATGAAAAAGCGGAGCAACTGTTTGTAGAATCACTGGCTATCAGAAAAAAAGTACAGGGAGAAACCCATCCAGACTATGCCGGCAGCCTGAACAACCTGGCGAGTTTATATGAAAGAATGGGCCAGTATGAAAAAGCGGAACCGCTTTATAACCAGGCCATGAAAATATTGAAAAAAGTTTTGGGTGAAAGCCACCCTGACTATGCCGCAAGCCTTAACAATCTGGCAGGGTTCTATGATAACATGGGCCAGTATGAAAAAGCGGAGCCGTTGCATATCGAATCGCTGACCATCAGAAAAAAAGTACTGGGAGAAACCCACCCGGATTATGCCAGCAGCCTGAACAACTTAGCAGTTTTATATACTCACATGGGTCTTTATGAAAAAGCAGAGTCGCTTTATATCGAATCACTGACCATCAATAAAAAAACAAAGGGAGAAACCCATCCCGATTATGCTATGGGTCTGAACAACCTGGCAATATTATACATCAGCATGGGTCAATATAAAAAAGCGGAGCCGTTACTACTTCAAAACAACGGCATCGTTTTACAAAACCTGCTAAATAATTTCACTATTCTTTCAGAAAAGGAAAAAGGGAATTATCTCACTAAAAATATCTCGCTGCTGGAGACTAATAACAGTTTTCTATACAATTACAAAAAAGCAACTTCCTTCATTTTCCAAAATAACTTTAAACTGCAACTGATTTTTAAATCACTTACCCTTGCCGATACAAGGAAAGTACTGGTATCGGTTCAGCAAAGCAGCGATACGGCAATACAACGGATACTTAAAGACTGGCAAAACAGTAAAAGTGTATTGGCGAAACAATACTCATTGCCCATTGCCAACAGAAGATCAGACATAAAACAAGTTGAAGCCAGAACAGAGGAATTAGAAAAAGAACTTTCCCGCAAGTCATTAGAATTCCGCAACCAGAAAACCGCTTTGCAAATCTCTTCAAGGGATGTTCAGAATAACTTGCAGTCCGAGGAAGTAGCAGTAGAATTTGTGCGATTCCGTTTAAACAATAAAAAATGGACTGACAGTATTATGTATGCCGCTTACATATTACACAAAAATGATTCGGTTCCTGTATTCATTCCTCTATGTGAAGAAAAACAACTGCAACAACTCTTTGACAGCGCCGGAAAAACAGCCACAAGCATGGTCAACAGTTTTTACAGGGGTATTAAAGTAAAAAATAAAAATGCTGCTATGTTGGGAAGAGAATTATACAAACTTGTATGGGCTCCTCTTGAACCATACTTGAAAGGGATAAAGAAAGTTTCTTATTCTCCTGCCGGCAAATTGTATAGCATCGCTTTTCATGCTTTGCCAGTTGATAGCTCAACTATGTTATTGGATAGATACCAACTGCAGCAATACACCAGTACAAGACAAGTAGCTTTAAGGGCTACAGAAAATCAAACTACAAAACCAGGGAGCATTACATTGTTTGGCAATGCAAGTTTTACCATGGATAGTTTGCAATTGGTAAAGCAAAAAACTGATCAGCCAGAGAAAGAAAATATATCCACTTCAATTTATACACCACAAAAGAGAGACAGAGGGAATGGGGTATGGGTTGACTTGCCCGGTACCGCAGCAGAAGTGAATAAAATCAAACAATTATTTGATGAAAACAAAATCAAAACCAAATCATTTACCCAAACAGCCGCTTCTGAGGAAAACCTGAAAGCACTTAGCGGCAATTCACCACAGATATTACATATAGCCACCCACGGTTTCTTTTTACCCGAAGCCGATAAAAAAAGGAAAGAGAACCGCTTAAGTAACGAGAACACCTACACCCTTGCCGACGACCCATTACTAAGAAACGGATTAATCCTGTCAGGCGGCAACTATGCCTGGAGCGGAAAGGCACCTATTGATGGGGTGGAGGATGGAATAGCGACAGCCTATGAAATTTCCCAACTCAACCTAAATAATACTGAGCTGGTGGTACTCAGCGCCTGCGAATCAGCGCTGGGGGATGTAAAAGGAAGCGAAGGGGTTTTTGGCCTGCAAAGAGCTTTCAAAATGGCAGGAGTAAAAAAGATGATCGTTAGTCTTTGGCAGGTGCCGGATAAAGAGACGGCCGAACTCATGACCGCATTCTATT
>JANNUI010000022.1:0-6238 GCA_031395125.1 Chitinophagaceae bacterium
CGTAATCATATCCCTGCAAACGGGTAGATGGTATCCTGTATTTTCCTTGAAATTTTTCAGGCATTGCTGTTATTATCAACCATGGTAAAATTCAGGCCATCTCAGAGACGCAAAATATTGCGTCTCTGCAAAATCCAATATTTACCGGGCAATAAAAAATATTTTGGCTACTGTTCGTTCCTTCTTATTGTCGTCATTCACCAATACCAAATATGCCCCGCTGGATATCTTTTGCCCCCGGTAATTTTTACCATCCCACACGGCCTGCCCTCCCAATGCCCTTGTCTGGTACACTAATCTGCCGTCCAGTTCCGTGATCTTTACAATGGCATTATTGACCAATCCCCGGATAGCAATAGTGCCGCTGTATCCCGGCGGCACGGGGTTGGGGAACACCAGCACATCCTCATTTTTTTCTCCGCCTTCTGTCGCCGTACTTCGAAAAGAACAAATACCCTTCAGGGTGGCAAAATAGACCTCCCCGGTTTTACCATCAATGGCTATCTTTTTTACATCGCTGCTGAGCAGCGGGCTGTTATCCTCCGTAAAGCGATAGATCACTTTCTCTCCTTCTGCACTGATAAGAAAGACGCCGTTCTTTGTTGCCACCCATTTTCTGCCGGCTCCGTCCACCGCGATGCTTCTTAACTCCTGCCCTTTGAATAAAAACCCTGCAAAATTCCCGTTGGGTACAATGGGCCAGACCGCATCACATACCTGTGAATCAAATGCCTGTTCCGGACATTGTATCACAACTGCACCATCCGTGGTTCCCACCCAGATGAAACCACTTTTGTCCTTTGCAATACAGGTCACTTCATTCGTTGGCAGGTTGCCATTCCCTGCACCGGCACTGTATCTTTTCCACCGGTCATCGCCGGTATTATCAATAGAGGCCCCATGGTCGAAGCAGATCAACCCATTCCCAAGCGGCGCCACTATCCATTTATAGTTATTATCATCGATCACTATTTGCGACAGTGCATTCTGAAAAAGCGAAAAGGGCAGGGTGAAATTTTTCCAGCTCCCATCCTCTTTGCGGACCCGTAGGCCCTGAGCAGCGCCGAAATTCGAAACCCACAAATTATTTTCCGCATCAAATGCCAGGCCTGCCACCCGGTAACTGCCGGGGTCACCAATTGTAGCTCCCAGGTTATTTTGTTTGAAGATCTCAAATGACGGCCCCGGTTTCACATGCAAGAGCCCTCCGCCGTATGAACCGGCCCATATTGTTTCATCTCTTCTGTCAATAGCGATAGTGATATAATCCAGGAGTGTATCGATAGCGCTGTACCGGTACCTGTTGATATTATTCCAGGTCCCTTCCCGGAAACTAAAAATGCCGTCACCATTGTACTGGTAGTTCCAGGAATCATTCACTGCCCCTGCTGTCGCATAAAAACTATTGTTGTAAACAACCATTTCGCCGCTGGCTGTTGACTGTGGCGAGTTGAGTACATACTGTTCATAAGAAACCCCTGCATCAAACCTGGAAAGACAGGCAAACTGGTCAGCCACCCAGGGGTTATTGTTGTACAGGATGGCCTTACGGGGAAATGAAACCGCCGGCACATTGCCTAATGATCGTGATACAGTACCGTCAGCATTCAGTAAAACAACACGGCTGGGGCCATTGGTTTGTCTTTCGCACAACTGGATCTTATTTTCGGTGCTGTTGCTGCTTACAAAAGGCCATCCATCGGTGTAAAACAAAGACCAGGTTGTTCCATTCTGCACAAACAGCGAATCATTTTTTTGCAGCAGTACTTTGTTCTGAACCGTTACAACATTCTGACAGGCCCCCTGCGCCAATCCATTGCTTCCGCTTACCAGCTGCCAATTGGTATAATTGGCAAGATTGGTTGAATTCATCGCAGCTTTTTTCAGCCCCTCATCTGTGGCGGCGTAAAAAAAAGTACCGTCGCTGGTGAAGCCGTTTACTTTTACCTGGTTGCCCCCGTTGCCGATAAACCAGGAGTCCTTCACTTCATATCTTTCACCGTCAATAACAATAACCCCCAGGCCGGATGAGCAATAAAAATTTTTTGCCAGCGGGTAAATATTATAGATCGTTTTGTCGCCAATGATATTATCCCTTTTGATATCAGGCACATTATAAATATCGTTCCGGTATATGATGTCAATGTTGCTGTTACTATAAGCGATGAACAGTTTCTTCCCTGCCTCATCATACCGGATGGCGCTGATACCGGTCTCATTCAGGCCTGTTACCCTGCTGAATCTTTCTACTGTATTATCCGCTGTGTTCACCGAAAACAAACTGTAAGGTGTGGCACAATAGATTTTGCCCTCTCCTGCCGTCACATCAACAGCGCTGTTGTAAGGCAAATGCTCCCTCCACTGCCCGATGGGAGGTATCGGATCCTGAGCTTCACAAAACAGTTTCAGCCAAAAAGAAAAAATGCAAAGACAATATCTCACTCTTCAAAAGTATTCCAAAGCAAGGAAAGTCATGATGGTCATATAGGTCAGATCAGTAATAATGGTCAAATCAGTCAGGGAGATTCGATTTGACCCGTTTGACTCATTTGACTTTTTTTACCGTTTCTTTGCAACCTTACCATCCACCGGTTTCTATGTGGCACAGCCTGGGAAAGTTTATCCTGAAATACAGGTTCTTGTTGTTGTTTGTTCTGTTGGGCATTACTTGCTTCATGACCTATCATGCCAGCAAAGTGCAGCTGAGTTATGACTTTTCAAGGGCTATTCCCGTTAATAATCCCAAATACAAGGCTTACCAGGAATTCCGGAAAAAATTCGGGGAAGATGGTAACCTCCTGGTCATCGGCATACAAACCGATAAGCTGTTTGAAGAAAAAATATTCAACGCCTATGCAGCCCTGCAGCGGGACCTGAAAAAAGTAACCGGCGTGGATGATGTGATCGCTGTTCCTTCTGCTGTAAACCTGGTGAAAATTCCGGAAACAGAGCGGTTGAAAGCAGATACCATTTTCCCGGAAAGAATGCTGACACAGGCCGAGGTGGACAGCGGGGCGGCTGAGTTCCTGAACCTCCCTTTTTACCGCAACCTGTTATACAACCCGGCCACCAATGCCTGGCTGATGGGAGTCCGTATCAATAAAGACCTGATGGCATCCAAAGACCGGATAAGTATTGTACACAGCATCGGGGAAATGGCCGATGTGTTTGGCCAAAAAAATAACCTGACCGTTTACAAAAGCGGACTACCACATATCCGCACAGAACTGTCGGTCAGGATTGTAAAAGAAATGCGGATGTTCATTGCAGCCTCCATCATCCTTTCAGCGCTGATACTTTTACTGTTCTTCAGGTCGCTTACCGCCATGTGGCTTTCGCTGGCAGTTGTTTTCATTGGAGTGGTATGGAGTTTTGCCACTATCCAGCTCATGGGTTATAAGATCAGCATCCTGAATGCCCTCATCCCTCCGCTGATAGTGGTGATAGGTATCCCCAACTGTATTTATTTCCTGAATAAATTTCATACCGCCTGGAATGAAACCGGTGACAAAAAAAAATCACTGGTGATGATGGTGGACCGGATGGGGGTGGTTACCCTGTTTTGCAATCTTGCTGCTGCCATCGGTTTTGCCGTATTTGCGCTGACACAAAGCCAGATACTGAAAGAATTCGGTATCGTGGCAGGCATCAATATCATTGCGTTGTTTTTTATTTCACTGATTTTTATTCCCGCCGTACTCAGTTTTTTACCGGCCCCCAAATCACGTCACACAAAATATTTACAAAACCCCCGTCTGAACCGCTGGCTCGACAGGCTGGAGCGGTGGTCGCTGAATCACCGGAAGTTGATCTATGTTATCACCCTGGCGATCGTTGCTGTTTCTGTTGCCGGAATGATGCGGTTGAAACCGCTCGGGTATATTGTGGATGATCTGCCCAAAGAAGACAGGTTGTACACCGACCTGAAGTTTTTTGAAAAGAACTTTAAAGGTGTGATGCCGCTTGAGATCATCGTTGATACCAGGAAGAAAAGAGGCGCCACCAACCTCAGCAGTCTTGCCCGGATAGATTCGCTTTCACAATACATGGCCAGGATGCCGGATATTGCCAAACCACTGAGTGTGGCCGACGGGTTTAAGTTTGTAAAGCAGGCTTTTTTCGACGGCGACAGCGCCAGCTATTCCATGCCAACAGAGTTTGATGTGCAATTGCAGCCTTACCTCAAGATCGGGAAGGACAGCGGCAGTAATAAAAATTCCTTTGCCCGGTTGCTGGCCACTTTTATGGACAGCAACCGCCAGCAGGCCCGTATCAGCGTAAGCATGGCCGATGTAGGGAGCCACCGGCTGCCGCAAATATTAGACAGTGTATCAGCCAGGGCAGCCCAGCTTTTTCCCAAGGACAAATATGATGTGCAACTTACCGGTACCAGTGTCACTTTTGTGGAAGGCAACCGCTATATCATCAATGGTCTTAAAGACAGTATTATCTGGGCTTTTATACTTATTGCCTTCTGCATGCTCTATCTCTTCCGTTCGGCCCGGATATTAGTTTGTTCGCTTATTCCCAATATCATTCCACTTCTCATCACTGCTGGTGTGATGGGTTGGGCGGGTATCCCGCTAAAACCTTCCACCGTGCTGGTATTCAGCGTGGCGTTGGGCATTGCGATTGACATCACCATCCGTTTCCTGGTGAATTACAAGCAGGAACTGCCACGCAACCGGTTCGACAAGAAAAAGACCGTGATCGATACCATCCACAGCACCGGTATCAGCATCATTTACACTTCGCTGGTGCTGATTGCCGGGTTCATTATTTTCTGCTTCAGCGGGTTTGACGGCACCAAGGCGCTGGGCTGGCTCACTTCGCTAACGCTGGTTACGGCCACTTTTACTAACCTGGTGCTCTTACCTGCCATTTTAATCTCCTTTTTCAGGCCAAAAAACTAAGGGGTTTTCGGGGTTTTAGCACTGACTATCAGTGTTTAAAAACGAGCCCCGGCAAGCAGCGGATGACGCGTGCCGGTTGTCTGCTAATAAAAGGTCCTGTACAAACTGTCTGGCTGCTGATTTTTGGAACGGTTACAGAGGACAAAAACTTAACATTTTTTTTAATAATTAGGGCGGGTTAACTAATTTCAGCCCCTGATTCCCCGACCCTTCTGTAAACTCAGGGTAAACGACTCAGAAGGCTTTGATTTCTATTCATATACTAAAACAACATGCTCATGAGAAAACTGTATTTACTGCTTTTGGGGACTGTGCTTTTTGCCGCCCAGGCAATGGCACAGCGCACCGTCACCGGTAAGGTGACCGATGAAAAAGGCAACCCGTTAGCAAATGTGTCAGTGCTGGTGAGAGGCACCACCACAGGTACCATTAGCAAGGATGACGGCACTTACTCACTTACTGTTCCTGCTAATGCAAGGGCTCTTGTATTTTCTTCTGTAGATATGAGCCCGGTTGAATATGCAATCGGCACTGCATCTGTAGTAAATGCCACATTGAAGCAAGAAGACAAAACCATGTCGGAAGTAGTGGTGGTGGGATATGGCACACAAAGACGAAAAGATGTTACGGGTTCAGTATCTAAAATATCCGGCGATAAAGTAAAAGATCTGCCGGTACAGAGTTTTGAACAGGCATTGTCCGGAAGGGCCGCCGGTGTTAGTGTGACGCTTCCCAATGGTGTGCTGAATGCACCGCCGGTTATCCGTATCCGTGGTGTGAATGCCATGGGGCTAAGTTCATTCCCACTGGTGGTGGTGGATGGTATTCCCGCATTCAGCGGCGATGCCGGTAACAGCGCTGCCAACAACGTATTGTCTGATATCAATCCAGCGGATATTGAAAGTGTAGAAGTATTGAAAGACGCTGCTGCCGCCGCTATCTATGGTTCCAGGGCTGCCGCTGGTGTGTTATTGGTTACAACCAAAAAAGGGAAACCCGGTAAAGCAAAGGTGAGCTATGACACATGGGTGGGCTTCACCAAGCCTTTCAACCTTGTTCCTTTGCTGGATGCAAGAGAATTCGAACTGATCAAAAATGAAGGTTTGACCAATGCGGGCACACCTCCTAATGGTACTACCCGCGGTTTTTACCCTTATATAGGCCTGGATGGCCAGCCTGTGAACACCAACTGGTACGATGTGGTATATCGCCAGGGGGTATCACACAATCACAATATCAGTGTGGGTGGGGCCAATGACAGGACCAACTATTATTTCTCGGCTGGTTTTAGCAAACAAAAGGGAATGATAGTGAATAACGATTTC
>JANNUI010000341.1:0-3423 GCA_031395125.1 Chitinophagaceae bacterium
TTTAATAGATCCGAATAATTTTTTTACTATATCCGTAGTCTGCGAAATTTCATTGCCTACTACGGAAATGATGGCCTGGTTCTCGTCCACTTCAGTAGTGCCGAATGGTTCTAATTCTTTTAATATCGCTTTTAAATGATAAGAGCTGTCAATCGTCAGCGAAACGGCTACTTCAGAAGTGGTGATCATATCAATAGGCGTACGGTATTTTTCAAACACTTCAAATATTTTCCGCAGGAAGCCATATGCCAGCAGCATCCGGCTGCTTTTGATGCGGATGGCGATGATATTGTCCTTGGCCGCCACTGCTTTCACTCCCACCGAACCGGCTTCTGCGGTAATGGTGGTGCCTTTGGCCCCGGGCTGCAGGGTGTTCAGGAGTTTTACCGGTATGTTGTACTGCTGTGCCGGCCAGATGGATGCCGGGTGCAGGATCTTGGCACCGAAATAAGCCAGCTCTGCTGCCTCATCAAAACTCATCTGCTCCACCGGAACCGTTTTCTTTACGATCCTCGGGTCATTATTATGCATCCCGTCAATATCCGTCCATATTTCGCAAACAGAAGCATTGATGGCAGCAGCGATCAGTGAAGCTGAATAATCACTGCCTCCTCTTTTCAGGTTGTCCACCTCACCTCTTCCATTGCGGCAGATGTAACCCTGGGTTACAAAGATCTTTTTTGACTTATGTGCTTTCAGTAACTGCGATAATTTCACTTTAATACTCCCGATCTGCGGCTCGTCGTAATGATCGATGGACATAAACTCAAGTGCAGGCAGCAACTGGTGAGAGATGCCCTGCTCTTCCAGGTATACACAAAAGAGTTTGGTGGAGAGCAGTTCACCCTGGGCTAAAATATCCTTGCTGAGCGCTTCGCTAAAAGAAATTTTCAGGATGATATTCAGAAATTCGAAGTGCTCCGCAATAATTGACCTGGCTTTAGCCCCTGCTTGCTCTTTCTTTACGAGATCTTTAATGAATGCCTGGTAAAGTGTCTCCAGTTTGTCAATGGCTTTCTTGGCCGCCTGCCGGTCGCCTTTCGAAATATGCTCAGCAATCTCCACCAATGCATTGGTAGTGCCGGATAAAGCTGACAAAACAACGATGACCGGCTCTGTTTCTTTTCTCAGCAGCGAAACGATGTGGTGCATACGTTCCGGTTTACCCACACTGGTGCCGCCAAACTTCATTACTTTCATGCCCCTGCCCCCTAAAGGGGTATTTATTTGTTTTAAATTCAACTGAGCGGTAAAGATAACCCTCCGCATTCATAACATTCAGGAATCAAACCTCATTTCAAACTTTATTGCCAGTTCTTTTAAGTCCTTTACTATTGAATCAAACAATGGTATTCCATACCTGGTCCTTTCCTGCTCGAACGCTCTCTCCGGGTCACCCGGCACCAGTACTTTTTTCTCGCCAGGAATTGTTCTGCAGTTGCGAAACCCCTGTATCCAATGATCCATACTTTTCTTAAAATCATCAGCAGGCCGGAATGCATCTACTCTCATAGCGCCAAGGAAATGCCCGATACCTTTTCCCGGTTGCTGCGCAGGCATAGGTACATAGGCAGGAAAAGGCGGCACCCAGGGAGCATAATTAGCGCCGCTGAGCAACGCAGAAAAAATATCAACGATAGCACCAAGAGCATACCCTTTATGTGATCCATGCTCCCTGTCACCGCCGAGCGGTAATAATGCACCGCCTTTTTTCAAAATGTTAGCGTCGGTTGATGAATTGCCTTCTTCATCCTGCACCCAGCCCGCAGGTGTATCGAGATTTTTTCGTTGAAGGATCTCCAGTTTGCCATTGGCAGCTGTGGTAGTAGCAAGATCGGCAACAAATGCCGGTTCATTGCCGGCAGGAGCCGCCACGCAAATAGGGTTGGTGCCAAGCATTTTGTCAACAGAGAATGTCGGGGCCACCAGGGGACTTGCGTTGGTCATTGCCATGCCGATCATATCATGTTCCAGCGCCATCATGGCATGATGGGCCGCAATGCCGAAGTGATTACTATTTTGCACACTCACCCAGCCGGTACCCGCCTGTTTTGCTTTTTCAATGGCCACCTTCATGGCAAAGGGAGCAACGACCAGTCCCAGCCCGCTGTCGCCATCTACCACGGCTGTTGAGGGGGTTTCATGAATGATCTTTATATCCGGCGTTACATTCACCCGTTTCACTTCCCATAAACGGACATAACCGCTCAGCCGGGCAATGCCATGAGAATCTATTCCACGAAGGTCCGCTGCAAGCAAGGCCCTTGTGGCAATGTCTGCATGGTGAGAAGGGCAACCCATTTTTTTGAAAATTGATTGGGTGAAATCAAATAGTTGCTCATATGTAAATAGTTGTTCGGGCATCCTTCAAAGATAAAGGATGCCACGGTTCAGAACCGTGGCACCCTTATCACCTGATAAGAAACAAATCAAAATGTCCCGCTGATCAGCAGGACATTTATTAATAAGGATTGAATTTCCTCAGAACGGCAGATCATCCACCGGCTCGGTAATGTCGCTTGGTGAGGGTACATTACTGCTGCTGCCTGACATGGCCGATGAAGCATTGGAGGGCTGCTGGAAAGAACCACCAGCGCTGTCGCTGCGGCCACCCAGCAGTTGCACTTCCCTTACACGGAGTGAAAGAGAAGAACCAGGTGTGCCATCATTCCGCTGGAATGACCTTGCCTCGGGCTGGCCTTCCGCATAGACTTGCTTTCCTTTTGTGAGATACTGTGCCACTGCTGTTTTGTCTGTCCAGTAGGCGCAATCCACCCAGGTGGTTTTTTCCTGCTGGTTGCCCTGGCTGTCTTTGTACTTTTCGGTGTGTGCCACGGTGAAGTTGATTACATTCTTCCCGTTGACGGTGTTGACTACGCAATCTTTACCCAGATTGCCGATAACCTGCATCTTGATCATAGTGCTCAAATTTTAAAGTGACATAATTATTTGAATGAAAGAAAGAAGCGGCAAGTTAGCATTATTCCTCCACCCTGCAGTATCCGTGACTGACCGGTTAACAACTCCACGGGGCTTGTGAATAACACCTGCCACCCTTGCCGCTCGTTACTGCTACCGGTGCAATATCCGATGCAGTAGAGGCGGTTCAAGGGGAAAAAGAGCATTTTTTGCTGCTTTTTTGACGGAGGTAATGAGAGGTTTTAACCACAGAGTTGCTCAGCGTTTTTTCACTGAGTTCACAGAGCTCCGTGTCCGCTGTGCTGTATTCCACTCTGTGCCCACTGTGGTTAATAAATTTGGACGGCTGAATGGGGGGTAACCACAGAGCTACTCCGAGTTTTTTTCACAAAGTTCCGTGTCCGCTGTGCTGTATTCCACTCTGTGCACGCTGTGGTTAATAAATTCGGACGGTTGATTGGGGGTAACCACAGAGCTACTCCGAGTTTTTTTCACAAAGTTCCG
>JANNUI010000058.1:0-1793 GCA_031395125.1 Chitinophagaceae bacterium
CCGATGTGGAAGAGGATTCGGCGATAGTGGACACGGACCCCGATCGCGCGCTGATGTTGGCGACGATCGAGAATGCAGCCGCGAAGCTGTCGCCGGGAGCGCGAACGGTGTTCATGCTCCACGACGTCGAGGGCTACACCCACGAGGAGATCGCCTTGGAACTCGGCATCACCTCGGGGGGCTCCAAATCCCAACTATTCAAAGCACGCGCGAAGCTCCGGCGGCTGCTCGCGCATCTCGTGGACGCTTCCTCGCCGGCAAAGGACGACGCTGATGTCACATCTATCGATTGACCGACTGGCCGCGATCGCGGACGAGACTCCTACGGCGGACGAGGCGACGCACATCGCCGGCTGTTGGGACTGCCGTGCTGAAGTGGCCGCCTTCCGTCGCCTCGCGCGCATGAGTGCGATGGCACCGATCCCGATGGAACCGCTCACGGCGTGGTCGGCGCTCGCGCCGCAACTGCGTGCGGAGGGGATCATCGTCGACGCGCGGCGGACGTTGACATCGCCGAGTGGCGCGCCGGTCGTGCCGCTCATGGATCGCCGGCCGCGCATGCAGGTGTGGATGCTGCGCGCTGCCGCCGGCCTCGCGCTGGTGGCGGGCGGCACCTTCCTGGGCCGCGTCACTGCGGGCGTGCCGTTGAGCGGAGTACCCGTGCTCGGCGCACCGTTGGCCGCGGCACCTGCGTTCCGTTCCTCGAACGATGCGATGCAGGTGCTCACGTCGGCGCAGCAACAGTACCAGGACGCCGCTGCCTTCTTGGCGGCGCAGGACACGTCGTCGCGCTTCGTGGGGATGAATCAGGATCTCTACCGGACGCGACTCGACGCGCTCGACGAGATCGCCGCCGCCACGCGCTCCGCGCTCTACCGTGCGCCGCAGGATCCGATGCTCAATCAGTACTATCTCACCACGCTCGGTGCGCGCGAGGCGACGCTCCGGCAGATCGGCGCGACGATGCCGGCCACGCGCCGGCTGGATCGGTACTGATGCGCACCGCTCGCTGTGGGCTCGGTGCGCATGGCGTCGCGCGCGGCGTCGGGGTCGTCGCGATCGCGGCGGTCGCCATCGTCGCCGTGATCGGCATCGCACCCGCGGTCGGGGCGCAGACGGTCCGCGTGATCGAGCGCACGACGGTGCGCGCCGACTCGGTGGTGGACCGCATCCTCGTCGCGAACGTCGAAGAGGTGAAGCGCGTCGTCGCCACCTGGCGCGATCGAGAGGGGCAGCTCGTGCGTGAGATCCGCGCTGCGGGAGCGACCGATGCGAAGACACGCCAGCGACTCGAGGAACAACTCGCGCTCCATACGCGCGACGGTTTCGCGATCATGAGTGCGATCCAGGCGCGCTGTGTCGACGAGCGCGTGCCGCGTCCTGCGGGCTACCTCGGCTTGAATCTCACGGCGGGGTACGTGGTCGAGAATGGACAGCCCCGGTCGACTGGGACGGTGGTGACGAGCGTGGAGCCGGGTTCACCGGCCGAACGCGCTGGCGTCGTGCGCAACGACAGAGTGATCAGCATCGCGGGCCTCGACATGCGGGAGCGAGTCCCGGATCTCGCGGAGCAACTGGTTCCGGGTCGGAGTGTGGTCGTCAGGGTCGAGCGGCAGGGAGCCTCGCGCGACCTCCCGCTCACGGTCGCCCGACGTCCCGAGGGATTCGGCGAGTCGTGCGGCGAGTTCGAGCGCGCGCTGATCCCGATGCGGATCCCGGGACAGGGTCGGATCGTCGTCGACGAGACGGGCGCAGGCGAGCGACGCGTGATCATCGATTCGCGCGAGGTCGCG
>JANNUI010000127.1:0-16858 GCA_031395125.1 Chitinophagaceae bacterium
AGTGTCGTAACTTCGACGTAGTGGGGGTCGATCCACGCTCGCTCGGGTATCGCACTCTCGATGCGGTACGAGTGGCGGGGCGCGAATTCGGCCGAGCGCAATGCGTCGACTTTGACGGGGTGGACCTGGGCGCAGGCCGAAAGCAGGCTCGCGACTCCAAGGCACAACACGACGCGCACTCCCTGCCGCCGGGCTTTGGCGTTCGAAATGGTATGCATGTGGGTAACCTCCTCCATCCTACATCGGCGAACCGTGAGGGCCGTTCGTTATGAAATGTTTTCCCAAAAAGAAAATAGACAGGGCTGGAAGGATCATCATGTTTATAGGCCCACGTTTTTATCTTATCTCCGCAATATCCTCTTCTCTCTGTTTTTTTGTGAATGGTTTGTACAATATTTGAAGGCAAGCTTAACTGGTGTGTCTGCGTATTGCCGGTAGATACCAGGTGCTCAATGCGTCCGTTCTTTTTAGTGTTTTTAAAAGTGTACGCATTCCCTTTCAACCCGATCACAAAAAAAACAAATTTTTCATCGTCTGTTTTGATGGCACAGAAATCGCCGCCCGCTATTGATGGCGATAAAATACCCACATATCCATCTTTAGTGTTCAGGTACATGCATTGTTCCACCGGACCTGAAGGGAGAAGCGATTTTATTTTTACTCTTTTATCAAAACATAATTTTTGACCGGAAGGTGATATCGTTTGTGCAACTGAGTGGCCGCTCAGCACATCAGCTTCCAGAATCTCAGAAAAATAGTTAATGTACGGTGAATTTGTCCAGGATGTATCAAGGAGTAATGTATCTCTTTGCGCTATTAAAGAACACATACACAGTAAAATGAAATTCAGAAGCAGAATTATTTTTTTCATTAATCTATGTTAATATTTTTATGAGAAAAATCAGTCACAACCTCTTGGCAAATGTTGCATATAATATTTTGATTTTTCTGCAAAAGCCTGTCCGGGGCTGCTTGCAAACCTTTCATCAATTGCACGCAGCGCTGCTTCTTGATTTTGAAGTTCAATAATAGTATTTTGTAAACAGGGTATTTTCCTGGCTGCAGTTCCATCTGTTGGTATTCTGGAAAGGGTTGCCTGGTTATTACAAAGAGATACCCTTGTTTTATGGATTGACTCTTGTATTATCAATAACGGATCCATTGATCCAAGCATGGCCTGCTGAGCTTCCCGGCTTTGAAAAAGATTTCCTGATATAATCAAAATCAGGTTTCCCTTTTGTTGCATCCATTTTCTTTTTCTCCAGTCGAGATAATTGGTCCGTTCTGAAATGCAATTACCACTGTTAAGCCTGGCTTCATCTTTTATTATTTTTAGTCTTTCCTTTTCAAGGTCGTAAGTTCGTTCTGTAAAGTATTTGTTTTCTATCACCTGGTAGCTTCTGGCATCAAATGTTGCTGCACCGGGATCAATAGATTTCATTTTATAAAACCTTTCAAACTCCTGCCGCTCAAAAATAAGATATGTTCCTTCCGTTGTTTGCAAATATCCAACGCCAAAATTTCCAAAATACCTGGTGGCATGTAATCTGTCGGGATAACGGTTCCCATACAAAAAAAGTTTAGTGGTGCTCCCCACATACATATAGGCGTTTACGCCGGTAACCTGGCCATCGTAATAACTCCTTGGTTCACCGCTGTTCTGAAGTGTACTTGAACTAAAGGAAGCCGGGAACTCGTACACGAACATTTCGGTGTTTGCAGTAGAAACCCATTTTTCTAAAATATTGTTCTTACCAATACTATTATAATACCGGTAAGCAGTCCCATTAATTCCCAAAACAATAAAAATGAAATCGGGTGATTCGGGATTGATCTCAACGACAGGACCTGATCCGTTTCTGCCCGGAGGCAGGATACCCATATAGCCTTCCCTGGTATTGAGCCACATACATATATCCACAGTAGTGTTATCCTCCATGGATGATCTCACAATTACTTTTGTATCAAAAATAAATTGCCGATTGGGGAAAAGGTCGTACGCCGGATGACTACCGGTTACATATGGGGCAAAAAACAAGGCTTCCCGCCAATTAGAACTTCCCGGCTGCGCATTTATATAATTGAAAATAAAGATTCCTGCTAATAAAAAAAGGTTTTTGTATTTCATAATAACAGTTTTATAAATTAGTATTAATCCTCTCTTTCATTTATACAATCAATACTTTTTACAGGTATTATTTCAATTCGTCTTTTATCTCTGTTAAAACGCTATGCCTGCTATCATACAAAAGCTTAATGCGTTCCCAACACAAATTCAACTTCAATATCAGCAGAATTATTATTTCCTTCATCTGATTCTCTTACTGCACCATAGAAATCTGCAGTAACATGAAATGGAACAGTGTACGTTCCCCTGCCCAGTTCAGAAAGGTTAGATACAAAAATAAAGTTGCGTGTAATAAAGTTGGGTGTAGTACTTACACTACCACTGATTCCGGTAACAGGAAGAGGCGCTCCAAAAATGGCCCACTCTTCTCCATGCAGCCCGGTTCGTCTTTGGGAAGCTACCAGTTTAAAATCACCGGAAGTCTGCTCACCTTCATTGGCAACCGTAAGTCTTACTGTTATATAATACTTTTCCTTTATTTTCTGCGCGCTAACAAAGCTGATATCCTTAATTATAAGATCGGCAGGTGCTAATAGCCTCGGTTTACCAGCTTCTTTAACAGGTTTTTTGTCCTGAGCATGTATTGCAATGGCAGCAAATACTACAAGTATTGATGTGATGACCTTTTTCATGTGATTTATTTTTTAGTTTTGAATATTTTAAAGTTTTATGAATTCAACTCTCCTGTTTTTTGCCTTACCATCTGCCGTTTTATTATCAGCAACCGGAATGGCAGCGCCTTTGCCATCAGTTGTAATTCTTGATTCTTCTATGCCAAAATTGTAAATGAGATAACTGCTTACTGCCCCGGCCCTGCGTTTGGACAGTGAGATGTTATCGGCAGGTTTACCATCGCCATCGGTATGACCGACAATTTTTATTTTGAGCGTTGGGTTCTTTTGCAAAGCATCACCAATCTGGTTAATGATTGCGAAGGATTCTTTTTTGATGATGTCTTTATTCACATCAAATAGAATTTCATTGGTAGATGCTTTTCCCTTTTCCAGCAAATCTTTTACCAGCAGGCTTCTTGCATCCAGCTCACCAGATGCTATACGTACATTGCTGATATACATACCAATTTCAGAAGCAGGAATTACACTGCCATTACAGAAATAAAAGTTATTCCGCATTTCAACAGTGAGTGCCATTGGCAGGTCAATAATCTTGGTTTTATCAAAATAAATACGAATCCTTGTTTTGTTGATGGCTATACTCACATGCAATATTTTATTTGTATAGGTAAGTATGGGGAAATCATTTTTATTTCCTACAGGATCCCTGAAGCCATACTCAACCAGGTGTTCATCCACCGCACTGTAGCCTGAAATGAGTGTATAAAATTTGTCTTTGTAAAAAAGATCCTCCCGAAGAATATTTTTTACCGGTGTTAATCCAAACTGTATAAATGGGGTTCTCCTTGCGCCGTCATCCATCAGGAATACATCAAATTCAATGGTGCAGTTTTCGGGTAAAGCTTTTTTTAATACAGGATGAACTACTGAACCATGTTTAATCTCCAGCCACTTGCCCTCTTTCCCATCAAGCGTAACAACCTGTCCGCTTCCGCTTGAGTTCCACCCGGCAGGAAAATCATTAAGAGCATCTTTTTCAAAATTTTCTGAGAAAATAATTGTTGTGCCCGGAACAAAATCAGCAAAAGATTCAGATGTACTGATGTTCTGGGTTTTTACAAGACCGGCAATTAACAACAAACTAACTACGATGATGTACTTTTTCATTTTCTGTCATTTTTGAATGATGATTATGATTGTTTCCGGTGCAAGCTGATCTGAATCCGTATCTTCTTTGATGTTGAATGAAACCAAAAAGGTTGCTCCTTTTTGCAGGAATAAAGCCAGTATGAAGTAAAATAGGTCTCATTTCATAAATCAATGCTTTAGACTGGCAAGTAAATTACAATTAATCAGGATAAAAAATCAGTTTTATCTTTGCCATATATGAGCCGCTCCCGCAAAAAAACACCCAGACTTGGTATTTCCAGTTCTAACAGTGAAAAAAAAGATAAACAAACAGCTAACCGCATTTTTCGCCGCAAAGGCAAGCAACAGGTGAAAAATGGAAAAGAACCCGTTGTCGATATAAATGATGTGATGACTACCTGGGAAATGGCAAAAGATGGCAAAAAGTATATAAAAAAACCCTCAGCAAAACAAATGCGCAAATAAGCTGGAGCAAAAATCAATTATATTATTTGATGGTGTTTGTAATTTTTGTAATTACTGGGTAAACTTTGCCATAAAGAGAGACCGGAAAAAGAAACTCCGATTTACACCACTACAGGGAGAAACGGCAAAGCAACTACTGCCAAAATATAATATCAATCCAACCTCTCTTAGTTCAGTGATTTTAATTGACAAAGGGAAAGCTTATACCCAATCATCGGCGGCAGTTAGGATGTGCAAACACCTGGATGGCGGATGGAAATTTTTTTATGGATTCATCATCATCCCCAAATTCATCAGGGACTTCTTCTACAACATCATAGCCCGGAACCGGTACAAGTGGTTTGGGAGGAAGGATCAGTGTATGATCCCGGGTCAGGAAATAAAAGATAGGTTTCTGCCCTGAGTGCACTGTGGTTCCGCAGCGATCATTTATCCAGCTTTCGCATGATGAGCGACATGGCAGCCGCACCGGTAAAATAAGAGATGAATACATACCCGTTGCTGAAGAGCAGCGAGAATTCTTTCGGGTCGCGGCGGAATAGCCCCCTGCTTAAAAAAAATACCGCGAAGGCGATGGCCAGTAAGGATACTACCATTACCACATTACCCGCCTGCGCATACATATCCTTTTGTTTGCCGGCCAGTTGTTCTGCTGCCGCGATGGTAAAAACGGTTCCGAATACGCCAGTCACGATCCATAAAACGATCACCATCACCGAGGATGATTCAAGACGCGTCACCACATCAATGAATATCAGTACTATTTGTAATAAGAAATTGGCAATGCATACCAGCGTTGTAGCAATTCCGAAAGCGAGTAGTTGGAAAAGGATTCTTTTCAAATTGGAAAATTATGGTATCCCCGGGTTCTTCTTACCGGTTCCTGATAGCCTCTGCCACTTTATCAATATTCAATGCCCCGTAATTGAACGTATGCCTGGAGTTATCGGATAGCGAAACGATCACCTTCCTGGAAAGAAAACTTTTCTCCGTCTGTACATCCGTGATATCCGATTTATTTATCTCAAGGTATCCCTCGCTCCCCCACTTGATGAAGAGGGCTTCTGAAATCAATCCCTTTGCTGATACATCATACTTGGCATCATAGAGCAGCCGCTTGTTAGTGACGGTCAGCTTGCCGTTGTATTTGCCGCCTCCCGGCGGGATGTACAGGATGGTCCAGGTGTCAATGACCTGCTCATCAGCAACAATGGAAAACGGGGATTTTGCCATAACTTTTCTTATTTAAAAAATTAATCTGTCTGAATTTCTCCCTGCATATAAAATATACACTGCCCGCCCATCATCACTCTCTCGCCCCGCTGTTCGCAAGTAAGGTTGCCACCCCTTTGTGAAAGCTGCCGGGCTTTCAATGCTGTCTTACCCAGCTTATCACTCCAGAAAGGGATCAGTTGTGAGTGTGCCGAACCGGTCACCGGGTCTTCGTTGATACCTGCTGTAGGTGCGAAGAAGCGGGATACAAAATCAACTTCTTTTCCCGGCGCGGTGATGATCACCATCCTGTCCAGTTTGCTCATGACCGAAAAATCAGGACGACAGTTCTTCACCGCTGCTTCATCCATCAGCTCTATGATATATTCCCTGTTGCGGTAAACCCCCGCTATTTCCGGGTTACCAAGAGAAGCCAATAATTCTTCCGGGTATGCTGTTACCCGTTCAGGTGGCCAGGAGGGGAAATCCATCTCGAGCATTTTTTTCTTCTTCTCCACTGTCAGTAATCCGCTTTTGGAGCTGAAAACAACTTTCTTCTTTTTCATTTTCAATATCTCAAAGATCACATACGCAGAAGCCAACGTGGCATGCCCGCAGAGATTTATTTCAAGCGTGGGTGTAAACCAGCGGATGTCAAAATCGGCCCCCTCCCGGCCTCCCCCTTCAGGGGAGGAGTGCTTTCCTGCTGGTACAAAGAAGGCGGTTTCAGCCAGGTTGTTTTCCATGGCCAGTTGCTGCATCAGTTCATCCCCCGGCCATCTCTTCAGCGGGATGACGGCGGCGGGATTCCCTGCAAATAATTTGTCAGCAAAAGCATCAATCTGATAAAGTGTCAGTTTCATTATTATTTCTTGAATGGTAATGGAAGTGTGTGGGCATACTGCTTCAAAATTAAATAACCCGTTCTATACAAAACGGGTTACAGCTTACCCAAAAGGGTTATACATCTCAATTAGCCTGTTCGTCTTTGTTCTTCTTAACCTTCTTTTTCTTTTTGTCTTTCTTCTCTGCTTTTGCGCCGCTTACGCGGAAAGATACTTTACAGATCACCCCGTAAGAACTGATCTGCCCGTCCTTTACATGCACTTTCAAATCCTTTACCCATACCGAGTCAATATTACGGATAGTGCGGGAAGTTTCTCTCACCGCCTCCTGCACGGCATCATCGAAACTTTTTTCAGAAGAAGCAATGACTTCAATTACTTTTACGATTGCCATGGTTTTGGTTTTATGCCTGCCTGCCGGCAGACAGGGTTAATGTTAAGGTTGACCGATAAGTTACTACAATTTTATAATAATAGGCAATTGGCAACAGATAATAGACAAGACTGAAGTCAAAGTAGCTTCAATTTCTAGTATTTTTCAGGATTGTTGATCATATGATTCAATAATCTGCCGATCTCCTCATTTTTAGCATTTAACCGGGTGAAAGTCTCCTCATCAATATACTTGCATGCCAGTGCAAAATCAAGCCACCCTGATGTTTCGGAGTTCTCCATATCACTGTCAGTCACCTTAGAAACAAAATGAGCGGGATATTTTTTCTTACGATATGCTTCAAGCAGACATATACATACACTCCTGGAAGATCTTCTTATCTGATCTGTCAGGGAATAAATTTCTTCCCTCGGAAACTTTTTTGATATTTCGAATATTTCCATCGCCAACTCTAATGCCATCTTATACACTTTGGTTTGCTTGACACTTACCGCTGCCATAATAATAAATGTTACGAATTTTTATAGCCGCCCAGTTTGCATATTGCTTATTGCCCATTGTCAGTTATTCTGCCATCATTTGTTTTATTACAGATTCTATCTCCTCCGCATTCGGTTTGCTGAAATAATCGCCATCGCTGCCATAGGCCGGGCGGTGGGCTTTGCCGGTAATGGTTCTCGGGGCCACATCCAGGTATTTATATCCACCCTGTTCTTCCATTACCTTATTGAACATATAAGCAGCAGCGCCGCCGGGCACATCCTCATCCACAAATACGATCCGGTTTGTTTTTTTGAGAGAATCAAGTATACGATGATTGATATCGAAAGGAAGTAAGGTCTGCACATCCACTATTTCGCAACTGATATTTTGTTCTTCCAGCAAATTCACCGCCTCCTGGATGATCCGGAGTGTGGAGCCGTAAGAAACAATGGTCACATCGGTGCCCTCCTTTATCACTTCGGGCATACCCAGCGGAACGGTAAATTCAAGTAAGTTGGAAGGAAGTTTTTCTTTCAGGCGGTAACCATTCAGGCATTCTATCACCAGGCCGGGGTCGTTGCTTTGCAATAGGGTATTGTACATCCCCACAGCCTGGGTCATATTCCTGGGCACACATACATACATTCCCCTCAAAGCATTTATCACCATACCCATGGGTGAACCGCTGTGCCAGATACCTTCCAGCCGGTGGCCTCTTGTCCGTACGATCAGCGGGCAACTTTGCTGACCAGCCGAGCGGTAATGCAGTGTAGCCGCATCATCACTTAATGGCTGAAGACCGTAGAGCAGGTAATCTAAATATTGTATTTCTGCAATGGGACGAAGCCCCCGCATGGCGAGTCCGATACCCTGCCCCATAATCGTAAGCTCCCTGATGCCGGTATCAAATATGCGCTGGTTGCCGTGCTTCTGCTGCAAACCGCTGAAACCCTGGTTTACATCACCGATATAACCAAGATCCTCCCCAAAAGCAACCACTTTGGGATTGGAAGTAAATAATTCATCAAAAAAATTATTCAGCACTTCAAAACCGTTCACCGTCGCCGAATCGGGTACAAAGACTGGTTTTATTGCCGGAACTTTCAGGGCACTTTTTGGACCCTCATTATAGAGATGCGTGTTGTAGCGTTTTTTATTTTCTGCCAGCAGGTCGTTGTAATAATCCTTCGTCCAGTATGCAACATCTGCATCACCCGCCAGCATCAGCGCTGTATGCAGGGTTTTCATTACATCCCGGCGCAAAGGTTCCCGGATGGCAGTCAGTTCTGTTGCCAGTTTTTGCAATGAACCGCTCTGCTGTGGTAATGCTTTGGCCAAAGTGAGCACCAGGTCAGCAGCCCGTGTTATCTGTTCTTTTACAGGTGTTACAAATTTTTCCCAGGCTGCGGCCTTGCTCTCTTTTACATGCTCTTTTGCCTGCTCCATTACTGCATTTAACTCTTCTTCATCAGCCAGTGCATTTTCAACGATCCATTCCTTCAGTTTCCTGATCCCATCCCAGTTTCTTTCCCATTCGAGCCGCTCAGGTGATTTATATCGTTCATGGCTACCCGAAGTAGAGTGTCCCTGTGGTTGTGTGATCTCTTCCACATGAAATAAAACAGGGGTATGGGTTTCCCTTGTTGTTCGGATCCCTTCTTCGAACACTTCGCACATGCCGGCATAATCCCATCCTTTCACTTTGTAGATAATAATACCATTTGTTTCCTCCTTTTTCTGCATGCCACTCAGCGCATCAGAAACAGAACCCTTGGTGGTCTGGTATTCTGTGGGAACAGATATACCATACCCATCATCCCACACAAATACAGCCAGCGGTACCTGCAGCACACCCGCCGCGTTGATGGTTTCCCAAAAATGTCCTTCACTGGTAGAAGCATCGCCGATGGTGACAAAGCAAACTTCATTGCCATGATCAGAAAGGTTGCTGAAAGTTTTCAGTAGCTCAATATTCCTGAAAGCTTTAGAAGCGAAGGCGAGACCAAGGGCACGGGGCATTTGTCCGGCCGTAGGGGCTATGTCGCTGGAAATGTTTTTAAGTCCGGACAGGTTCAGCCATTCCCCCTCTTCATTTACCATGCGGGTAGCAAAATGGCAATTCATTTGTCTCCCGGCGCTAAAGGGTTCCCGGCTGATGTCGGGGTCGGCATATAACTGGGCAAAAATTTGTTCTGCGCTGGCGAGTCCTGCTGCAAGCATAAAGGTCTGGTCCCGGTAATAACCGCTCCGGAAATCGCCGGGCTGAAAGAACTTGGCCATGGCCACCTGGGCCACTTCCTTTCCATCCCCAAAAATGCCAAACTTGGCCTTTCCGCCGAGCACTTCTTTCCTTCCTAAAAGACTGGTTTCCCTACTGATACAGGCCATCCGGAAGTCTTTTAGCACTTCTTCCCTGAACCTGTCAAAGGAGAGCTTGGCCATGTCTATAACCGATTCTGGATTAGTGCTTTCCATACAGCAAAAATAGGGAGATTAGGCATTTGCCCTCTCTATCAAATGAAGGGGTAAGGGTGAGGATAAAAAAATGAGCCAACCTACTGCAACCCATCTGGAAAATGTGGCATCTTTACCTTAAATTTGACCTCCATAAACAGACATTATGCGGAAAGTTGTTCTCCTTTTCACCCTTTTGGCCTGCATTCTTTTTGCCCGGGCACAAGGCACCGCACCCGAAGATCTATTGCTGCTGAAGGAATCCAGCCATGAATTTGGCAAGATCCCGCAGGGCAAACCTGTTTATTACAACTTCGAAATAGTTAATACCGGCAAGACCCCGCTGAAACTGGATGATGTGCATGCCAGTTGCGGATGCACTACCCCCGAATGGAGCCGGGATGCTATTGCCCCGGGAGCCACTGCACAGATAAAAGTGGGTTATAATGCAGCTGCCGAAGGTCCGTTTGAAAAGAATATCACTATCACTTATCATTCCTCTCAAAGCAAAACACTGATCATAAAAGGCGTGGTATGGAAAGCCCCGGAAGGTTCCGCTCCTGCCAATGCCGCAGTCAATTTTTTAAAAAAACAAACCTTTTAAAATTTGTAAACCATGAAGAAGATCCTTTTACTCACAACTGCTTTCGCATTCACACTCGGTGCTATGGCACAACCTGCACAACCCAAAACGGATGAGGTGATCAAAATGAATACAGAGACCCATGATTTTGGAAAGATCAAGCAGGGTGAACCCGTAACTTTTGTTTTTGAAATAAAAAACATATCGGACAAACCGGTGGTGGTAGAAAGCACCAGCGCCTCCTGCGGATGTACCACTCCGGAAAAACCCACTGAGCCCATCATGCCCGGAACTATCGGCAAAGTAAAAGTGGTGTACAATGCAGCCTCTGCGGGTGTGTTTACTAAAGATGTATTCATCAAACTCGCAGGTATTGACGCCCAGAAGATCGTACATATCACCGGGGAAGTGGTTACACAGCCTCAGATTAGTGCTAATGATGGTACTATCTCCAAAGAAACAAAGCCTGCAGTAACAACCCCGGCGGCAACAGCACCCGGAGCAATAGCACCCGGAGCAATGGCACCTGCACAGACAAAACCTGCTGTAACAACAAACAAACCTAAGATTACCAAAGACTGATTAATATTCTACTTTACGCGATTAAAAAATCCCTCCCCTAACAGGAGGGATTTTCTTTTTCAGAGCCGCTCACTGATTTTTGATTTCTACCACCTTTCCTGGAACAGCAACTATCAACCCCTGCGAAAAAAAACTATTGATCCCCATTCTCCATGTACTTCCTGAAGACGGGTGATCCCTGGACATATTTTATTACTTCTGCCTGGAACTCCTCATTTTGTTTGGCAGGTCCCTGCTGCGAAGTAAAATAGATAATCATGAATTTATTTTTCCTGAAATTAAAATCAGGGCTGGCAATATCCTTTTGGGAAATAATAACAGTAAAGAGCTTTGATTTTGTCTTTAACTCATCATCCCCGGTGGTCCCGGTTTTGGCATAATAAAAATAAGGCGATCCGTTCTTAAGCATACCACCGAGCCTTGCAGCAGTGCCTTTGAACAAAGCTTCCCGCATTCCCGTGAAAACACTTTCCTTCATCAGTGAAAGATAGCTGCTGTACCTGACGCCATTGTCCGTATAAAAAGCGGAATAGGGTTTTTCATTAGCGTAAGGATCCAGTGTAAGCGACCAATCTCTGTTTTGAGAAACCAGCTTTCCCGTTACATCCAGCATTTTCACCGGGGGTATCAGTACCTGGCTGCTGCCTTTTACATGTCCCCGGTATGAGGAAAGGAACACTTCATTGGGACGGTCGAGGTTCATGCCGGTGCCTTTCTGGTCAAACAGTGCATATTCAGGCAGGATAAACCCTGATTTTTTCCAGGCTCCTCCAAAAAGTGTGGAATCAAAAGCAGATGCGAAGCGGTCAAAATTTCTTCCGTTCCGGTAGGTATGGATACCATAGTTAGTAAACAGCCCGACTGAAACAAACGAACTGTCTGAACCAAAATTGGCTTTCCCGGCAACGTAGCCCGGCCAGTTTTCAAAACCACTGAGCCAGTATTGCTGGCCCTTGTAACTGAACCAGGGCCAGTGATCACCCCCATGCCTGCCGGCCTTGCTCCGCTGAAGCTTCAGCGAAAGCGATGCAGGAAGGTAACTATCAGGACTGCTTGCAGGATCTTGCCTGGTGAAATATTTTGTCAGCACAGTTTGCAGGCTCTGTCTTGAATAAGAACCCAACAGCAACAGGTTAGCGTGATAATAATTATCTGAATATTTCAGGTAATCCGACACACTGGTGATCCGGCCATTATTTTTTTCAAAATCATATTCCGCCACTTTCTCTCCCCCAAAAAATTCCTGTTTTGCTGAAAACCCCTCTGCCGCAAAAGCATCCCAATCCATCGGAAGCTGGGAAGCAATGGCCGAAAAGACGATTGGTTTCAGGGTGGAACCCGGGCCGGGGTTCATGCGCAGCAGGTTTATATTACCGATCTTCTTTCTTAATTCCGACTGGGTAATAAACCCATTTTCCCCGCGGATGGCTTTATTGAATCCAGCTTTATCGTTCGGGTCGGGCCGGTTCAGGTCTTTTATAAAATCAGGCATGGCCAGTAATCTACCGTTCCCGTCGGCAATGGCAATGCCATACTCCGCTCCTTTTTTATAAGCCGTGTCATTCAATATCATCCGCTTCATTTTAGCAGATAATGAATCTGTGAGTCCGGCATTCAGTGAGATAAAAACATTCTTACCGGATTGCTCAGCGGAAGTATAGTCTGATGAAATGCTTTCTGCAAAATTCCGGGCCCAGATAAAATCAGAGCCCATCGGGTACATATAAAACCTGCTGCCGTTTACATAATAATTCCTCATGAATGCATCCGGCTGTACCAACAGGATATTTTCCTTTTGGCTGGTTAAATCTGTAAAATAGATCTGATCAGGATTACGGAGTGATAAACTGTCGTTTTTATTCAATATGATGATCCCGGCTGTGGTTTTTATCTCCAATGCTGTTGCTGATCTGTTGACCAGGCAAGGTTGATCATATAGATAATCATTGATCTTTTTCCTGAATGTGAATTCCAGCCCGTCTGAAAGCAACATGCTCCTTTCATTGGTATAAGTGGTTACCCGTTTGCTGACCAGGGAGCCCTTCGCAGCATTCCAAACAGAGATGTTATAACTGGTAGTATCGCCATACACATTTCCTGTCCACGACTGGCGGAGGTGGGGCGGTGGCTCCACATGGAAAAAATTTTCATTCACAGCCAGTTGTGGTTTACCGGAATGCAGATCCAGGAATAACATCCTGTTCGGGTCCAGGTGTTTGGTAAACCCTGACCGGCAATACTGCTCTATCTGCTTCTGTAAATATTTTCCTGCATCATTAAACTGGTTGGTCTTCTGCATCGCGCCGATCTGTTCTGAGAAAATCTGATCTTTTATTGCAAGCGGCAAGCGCCGGGTGGTTGCAGCACTGTCGATCTCATCCAGCAGGGGCTGCAATGTGGATTGTATATAAGCATCCATATTTTTTGACAGGCCGGTTACTCCAAACTCCTTATCCTTATTAAAAGTGGGCTTGACGAAAAAGAGCAACACAAATAATCCTGCAAATACGATGGTCCCCGGCAACAGTTTGCCCCGGTTAGGATATTGCTGCAGTGAAATATTCCTGAAAAGCAAAACAACAGCTATGATGAGAGCTGCCGGAAATAAAATGGATTGTTTGCTCAGGATGCTGCCAAACGGAAGATCCTGTCCAAAGAAAATATAGCGGCCGGTGGCTGCCAGTATCACCAGCAGGGCGGTGATCAACAGGTAATTCAATATGGAGAACCCGGTGGTGACAGTTGCATAACTGTTGTTGATGCGGTTGGTAAAATCCGGATAGAGCTTATAAAAAAAAGCCAGCAGGGCCATGGGCAAAAAAAGCAGCAATGCATACAATAAAACAGACCAGCGGCCATGTTCGGCGATCATGAACCGGCTGGTTACAAGATCTGTGGCCTGTGCATTGTATTTGGCGCCGCGGTTTTGCGGGGCATGGGGCAGCATGTTAAAACCGGCAGAATTCACTCCGGGATTATTCTCTTCATGAATAAATGAATTGATGAACCACTGGTTTTGTGCTGCCCGGATGACAGGTTCATAGCTGTCCCCATCCTCATAAGCCCTGGTAATGGCCCTGTCGGCCGGCATGGTCAGCACATCAATGCGGTATTTTGTAACGGCGGCTTTCTCCTGTATCCTTTCCTTTGGGAAAAAAAGGAACGCCAGTACAAATAAACCTGCTGCCGAAACCACCCTCACTATAACCCTTCGTTTTCGTGAAGGACGAACAAGGCGGCCCAAAGAATAAGCAACCAGGACAGCAAAAAACGAATAACCTGCCATGTAAAATGACGATGGCATCTCCAGGAGGTATTGGAAGATATAGGGCCCGTAAACAAGATTTGCTGCAAACAACAGTAAATAAACAACCCCGGCTATCCCAAACAAGGAAGCATTTTTCCGGCTGCCTGCGGATAAACCGGCGATACTGTAATTGATAAACAGGAATGCTTCATTGAACAGCAGGAAATTAAAGAAGACAAGGGCAAAGCCAATATCAATAAATGAAAATAAAGCCAGCAAGCTGAGGGAAAGCAACAGTTTTACCGGGTTACTGATGATGATGTCGATCACCCTCCCGGTGTTGATACCCCACCAGCTTTTTTCAGATGCAGCCACCAATGGCGAATATTTACAGGACACATATGTATAGGCGAAATACAGCAGTACAAGTATAATTGCAAGGTGACGGCAAGTGGATGGATCAAAATTCCCGGCCGCAGCCAGGGCGCCGCCACCCATCAGTATGAATATCCAAGTGCTGAAAAAGATCGTTTTAGCCCCTGCATTCCTCAATACAGGTATTCCGCTGATCGCTTTTTCAATCATCGCTCCAGGGGCCGGTGAATAACTGCCGGGTTCTTTATAAGCTCTGTTCAGCAGCAAGCTGACTTTCTTCCGGGTTTGATAGTATAAATATTTTATCAGCCCGGATCCAAATACCAATCCAAGCAGCAGCGTTGCAAAAATGATGATGCCAAAATTCCAGAAACTGTTTAATTGCTGAAGGGAAGGAAGGTCCAGGCCCTCGTAAGGCGGAAAGGTTTTGTATCTCCAGTACAGGAAGAACCTGGTGCTGAGCATTACAATGGTCACACAGGAAAGTATTTGCCATACCCAGTTCAGTTGGTTGGCCGGTTGCAGCCAGGAGCTGAAGAAAACCATGATGAAAAAGAACAGCAGGCTTCCGAATAAGATCCATTGCCAGGTTTTGGCAGGCAACGACCGGTTGCCGAAATCCCAGTTAAATGAATTGACAAGGGAGAATTTCCAGCTGAAATCAGCAGACCGGGCTGGTAAGAGCAATTCGCTGCCTGTCGATTTTGATAGCGGCCTTGCTGCCATCAATGAACTTACCTGTAACTGCAATGGCGCATTACTTCTGTCTTTACGATAACCAAGCAGCACAGGATTGAAATCAATACTGCTGTCGCCCGGAAATGCAGCAAACAGGAACCCCTCCTTAAAAACTGCAGGTAACTCTTTCATATAGGAAGGGTCAGAAATCAGAAACTTGGTTACATCATGACTCTCCCAATTTCTGACATCATCTTTCACGGGTTCTTCGGTCAGCGGATAAGAAACCGGGTAGCGGCAGGCAAGGCTGAAACTGTCTGCTCCCTGGTATTCAACCCTGAACTGGTTCCTGCTTTTATCGGGAAACCCTACACCCCAGCCGAGGAGGGTTTTGTTATCAATTGTTGCTGAAAAGGAAAGATCATGCACAGCGATGCTGGTATTATCAAACTGAACGGCCCTGGCAAAGCGGAACAATTGTCCTGACAAAAAAAACTTCAATCCCCCTGTTTCATTGGCGGAAAAATCATTCCGGAGCAGCATAATATCCCGGAGGGCATTGTACAATTGCTCATTGGTGAACCAGCCCGAATTGATAAAAGATGTATCATCCTGGAATACGCTCCATGCTGTAAGGCCTCTGCGGATCGTCCGCTGAATTTTTGAAACAACCTGATCATTGATCAGCATTTCCAAACTGTTATCAGCATGACCGGAAATTTTGACTTTTGTGGTATCAACCCGGAAAGAGATGCTGTGACCAGCCGCCGGGTAACTTACCGATACCAGGCTGTTGATCCCTTTACGGGAAATGTAAAATGGTTCTTCGGAGTAGGCGGATGTTACAGAAACCCGGTTATTGTTTTTGGCCAATAAAAAATTGTTATAAGGATTGCCTTTATAGTTAACGGTGTCGGTTCGCCCAAGCTCGATTTTCTTTGTTACACGGAATCCGTCATGCCGGATGAAATGATGGTCCAGGTTACTGAAAGTTTTCAGTTGAAGCGAAGCATGGATATTGAAGTACAGGAATGAAAAACACCCGGCAGCGATCAGCAGGAACACCCAGGGGAATAATCTGCGCTGATAGCCGTTCCTGGTAAAACTGCGGTAATAGACCAATCCATAGCCAATCATCAGTGAGATGGCAAAGACATATAAAAAGGTGAGGCTGGTCAGGAACTTCAGCATGGCTATTGGTTATTCAGGTTGGTCTCATCAAAAACAGGATAAGAAAGATGGCTGACGGAGGCCTTGCTCAGCGCCATCCTTATTACCAGCGCCCTGCTGCCGGATTCGGTATTGAGTTTTTTCAGCAGCGCCGGGTCAGGAGGGTTCCCGGCGGTAAATGCCTTTATTCTTTCTACAATGGTGCCGCCCACAGCAAGATCACTTACACGGAGGTAGAGATACTCTATATATAATAATGAAAGTGAAACCAACAGATCAAGCAATTTTTCCCGGTCAGCCACACTCATTTTAGCCGGGCTGTTCTTATTAAGATCTGCAATAGCCAGGACAGGTTTGAGGAATTTTTCATAGGCATACAGGGCCAGTGCATTCTCGGTATCCAGCACACCCTGCATTGCCAGGGATTCATCCTTGGTCTTATCATAGCCCGGGTAGTTTTTCACTTTATACGCCCGGAGCATGCCCTGTTTCAGTGAGTCATATTCAAGCTGGATGCC
>JANNUI010000160.1:0-11129 GCA_031395125.1 Chitinophagaceae bacterium
TATGTATGTCATGCAGAGCTGAATGCCATCCTGAATAATATCGGTATGGACCTGCATGGCTGCCGGATCTACACCGCTTTATTTCCCTGTAATGAATGTTCCAAAGCGATCATCCAGGCGGGTATAAAAGAAGTGATCTACTTATCAGACAAATATGCCGGTGATGATATTTTCATTGCCTCAAAAACCATGCTTGACAAAGCAGGAGTAAGTTACCGGAAGGTGAGCCCTGCTATTGAAAGCATTGTACTGTCTTTCAGGGAAAGTGAGGTATAATGCCGTGAAACATCCCTTAATACCAATCCCTACCTTCGGCCAGACTTTGTAAAAAACTAGCTGCTTCATTGCTCATCCTGCTGCTGGTCAGCTTATTTTCTATATCAAATAGAAAATGCCGGC
Organism: Chitinophagaceae bacterium; assembly: GCA_031395125.1. Classification (GTDB taxonomy): domain Bacteria; phylum Bacteroidota; class Bacteroidia; order Chitinophagales; family Chitinophagaceae; genus JJ008. Next base: position 400 of record JANNUI010000160.1, read on the forward strand.
AACCGGAATCGCTGTACCTGAATACCACCGGAAGAACTTGTTGCCCGTTCTTGAAAAAGATCATATTCCCGTCATACCCGCATTTATCCTGCTCTGCCGGTTTGCCATCAAGGAAACGGGCCAGTTTGCGGATGGCTTTTGTTTCGGTAGTGCTTATCATATTGATGACTGAATCGCTGTTGGGCACATTAAAGGTGATGACAAGGCTGTCGCTGCCGGCCAGTCTTTTGCTGACCGCACCGCCCCCGGAGCAGCTTGATAATACCACGATAATTGTCAAGATTGGAAGAATCCGCATTTTTAAAATTACATAGAAATCTTCCATGTTGCAAACAGGGAGTGTCAACAAATGTGCAGCACAGTTATTTTGTCATAAACCTCGTAGCAATAGCAAGCGGACGAAAAGTGTATCTCTTTTTGACATGATGCCCCCCGCTGCGGATCAGTATATCCCTCAATGTTTCCATCGTACGGATAATATGTGCCCCTTTGTTGATCATGACACAATCGGCCAGCGCCGCATGGGCCGCATCGGTTATTTCGGACCGGGTAGCCACACCTGACTTATTTAGATTTTCCAGCACCTGGGTGGCCCAAATTACAGGTACATGTGCAGCTTCACAAATCCAGAGAATTTCTTCCTGTATCTCACTCATTCTCTCAAAACCTATCTCAACTGCCAGGTCTCCCCTTGCAATCATCACCCCTATATTTTCCTCCCTCATACCGCAAAACAACAGGTCTGCGAGGTTTTTTACAGCTTCAGGGGTTTCGATCTTAATAATAAGTGACTGTTTTTTATTTTTTCCCAAAGCTTCCTGCAGTTGCAATATATCTTTTGTATTACGGACAAAAGAATAGCCAATGATGTCGGCATGTTTAGTAATAAAAGCCAGGCATTGAATATCATATTCTGTCAGAGCCGGCAGTAATAGAGATGAGTCAGGGAAATTTATCCCTTTTTCATTTTTAATAAATGGCTTTTTGGAAGAAACCCTGAGTATTTGCAGTTTGGCCCTGTCCGATTCAATTTTCTCTACCCTTGCTTCAATCAACCCGTCATCAAACAGCACTGTTTCTCCTGTATTTAACTGTTCGGCAATACCGGGAACTGTACAACCCACTGTCAGTTTATCATCTGCCATATTAGCTTCATCCGACAGGTAAATGATCTGCCCTTCACCTACTTTCAGCTTGTCTTTTCCATTTATAACTGTACGGATCTTGGGACCGGCGAGGTCCATATAAATTTTACAACTCAACCCCGTGATCTTTGATGCTCTTTTTATGTGCTGAACCATCCGGAACCAGGCACTTTCATCATCATGGGCACAATTAATCCTTGCTACATTCATTCCTGACTGTAGCAGGTTTTTTACTTTAGCATAATCGTCTGCCAGGTCGCTGTCAAAAGTTATCATGATATAAGGGACAGACCCTGTTGTTTTTTTACCGAAAAGGCTGATTGATTTTTTGGCCAATGATTCCTTGCCTGTTTCATAGCTGAAAACAAAGGGGGGTATTTCTTTCGCCATTCCAAGACGTTGTAAAATAGCTAATAGCTGTCCCCTTATATGACTCTCGGAACTTGCCATAGAAGAAAGCCCAACGGCATGCAAATTATCCTGTAACTCCCTGATATCATGACTTCGCAGGGCCAGGTAATGCAAGAGATTTAATGCAATTTTTTTGTTTCCCGTATGTACTTTTTCAATCAATGCCCCAAACTCCTTTTCCGCCCTCAGCATATATGAATCAATATCTTCCAGTTCTTTAACCAACTTTTCCAGGTTTTCGGCCATAGTAATTTTCTCCAACCCCGAAATTGGGGTCCGAATCTGATTAATACTATGATCTTCTACAGCTAACAAAAAAATAATATGGAAGACTACCTGGCTGAAATTGTAAGCAATTCCCTGTTGTTTACTTCTGCTGCGATAAACTTTTTACCTAAAAGCGCTGCTATAATCCCTGCCATCTGCCCCAGGTAATGCTGTTGCGGCTCTTTTATTTCACCTGTTGGTTCAATGCCCGGGCCTATCAGCACAAACCATGCATGGTAAGAACCTCTGATCAGTTCCCCGTGTGAGGTCCATTTACTGTTTTTTGCACCCCGGCCATGGTCGGTGGTAATTATAAATGCAGTATTGTTTTTATACCCAGGTGTTGTTTGTACCCAATGCCACAGTTCAGCTATCATCCTGTCTGCCTGTGCAGCCTGCTGCAGGTAAAGGTCGTATCGTCCCTTATGTGCAAATTCATCTGTTTCGCCAAGGCCGAGAAACAGCACCCGTGGATGCTCATGGTGTAGATACTCCATGGCAGTGAGAAAAGTCAGCATATCATACCTTGTTTCCGTTTTTTCCGTTATAACTTCTGACTGTACCGTATTGATGATTTGTTGCCCCGGGGAATTAACCTCTTCCCCGCTTGTGTACCCGCTGTTTACCGGCAGGCCATTTCTTTCAGTATTTAAAATAAAGGGAAACACATCCCAGGAAGTAAAGGCTGCCACTTTCCCCTTAAATTCTTTTTGTGTGTTCAGGTATTCAAGTACATTGATGTTAGGATTGTTTACTCTTTTATTAGAAGAAATTAAAAAATCTATGTTGCCGGTCAGCAACTCATTATACCCGGGATAAGAAAGCGAATAGGGGTTTGCTACATCGACTTTATTCTTATAATTGCGGTTGCCAAATAACTGCCCTTTTCCGGCAATTACGTTCCAGAAAAAGGGCATGAGCTTCTTTCTTCTTTCTTCTGGTGTGTCAGCCCAGTAAAGAAGATTGATTGTTTCTTTGTCGGGGGTATATTTTGTGTCATTGATGATGGCTGAATCAGCCCCGGTAAAAACTTCCTGCCACCTAAATCCATCAAGGGTGATGATGAACAGATTCTGAACAGGGCTACTTTGAACCTGTTCCTGCTGTTGCCATTTTGGTGAACCCGGAAGTTGAATGAATGCAAGCCACATCAACAGGCTGATGAGTTTTTTCATTGTGTAACGGTTTTACAAAAAAAGAAAACAAATGTGACCCGGACCTTATGAAAAGATTACCGTTATGTTATAATGCATAAGAATAAAAAAGCCACCCCGTCCCGATGGCTATCGGGATTGCTCAGGGTGGCGAACTGCATGAGAAAAATTGCAACTGACGATAACTACTTACTAACGCCTGGCGAATGCCGGCTGAGTGGTAAAGAACTGCTGCAAAATTGTACAGGTAATGTTACAGGGCTATTACTGTACAGTTAATTCAGCGTTACTAAAACCCGGGCACATCAGATATGAGGGTTTCCAGCTAAGCCTCCAAAATTTAATATTACTTTATTGTTAATTTTATGTAGTTTTAATGTTACCAAAAGCGGCCTTTGAAAACCCGTTGTTACATATTATCCTTTCTACTGGCTTCTGTATTGTCAGCATCCACTGTCTCTGCACAATCCTCAACACAGCAAATTACATTTGACTATTTCGGGGATCCCGTAGAATTAGAGGCAGATGGATCCTTAGTGGTGGAGTTTAATGTCCCCCTTTCCGAAAAAGCTATCCAGGCTTTTGCCACAACTATCAGTTCCGGGAAATACATGTCAGTTGTGCAGACATTATTGAACTTCAAAGTCAAAAAGGGGCTGGATGACTGGTTCTACTACCAACTTATCCGGAAAACAGCCGGAAGCATCAGTCCCAAGGCACAGAATTATTACCGTTATACTTTATACAAGTGGTTTTTACTCACCCGTTCGGGTTATGATGCCACACTAAAGATCGGGGGCGACAAGATCCTTTTCTATGTAAGAAGTGATGAGAATATCTATAATATCCCTTTTTATACCAAAGACGGCCACCAGTACGTTTGCCTGAACTATCATGACTATGGCAGCAATATTGATTTCAACACAGAGAAGTTCACCGAGGTTCCGCTTCCGGTATTTGCTGATGGAAAAGCTTTCTCTTATAAAATAACCCATCTGCCTGATTTTAAAGCAGCCGCTTACGAAGAGAAAGACATTCAGTTCAACTATTACCAGGATGATTATAGGTTTAAAATAAAACTGAACCCGCAGGTGAAGACCATTTTTGCGAATTACCCGGTGGTGGATTATGCCTCTTACTTCAATATTCCGCTTAGTCCTGAAACCTACAGTTCCCTGATACCCCTGCTGAAGAAAAATACCAGCGGTATGACGGTAAAAGGCGGGGTTGACTACCTGATGCGTTTTACCCGCTATGCCTTTATGTTTAAGCCGGATGCCGAGAACTTTGGCAGTGAAAAAAGATTGACTCCTGAACAAACCCTGCTCTATGCTGAGAGTGATTGTGAAGACAGGGCCGCTTTGTTTTTTTGTTTAGTGAAAGAAATTTACAATCTGCCGATGATCGTACTGACCTATCCTCAGCATGTTACGATTGCCGTGAGGTTTGATAAGCCGCTTGGCAGGTCCATTATTTATAAAGGAGAGAAATATTCGGTATGTGAGCCTACTCCGCAGAAAACTGATCTTGAGATCGGCAAATTGTTACCCTCTTTACGGCACCAGCCCTTTGAAGTGGCCTATGCCTATATGCCGGACCCGGTAAATAAATAATTGTAGCACCCCTTAATAAAAAGAGGTTGTCTTAAAAGGGGAGAATTTAAACACAGAGTAACAGAGTTTTTGAGCTTCACAGAGAAAGTGAAATTGGGAATCAATGCTCTGTGAAACTCTGTTTCTCTGTATCTCTGTGTTGAAAATACTTTTGAGACAACCTCGTTAAATTATTTGTGCAGCTTAATTAATAGTTCCACTTGGTCCAGCCTTTCCACCAACTAGCCAGGTCCCCGGCCGGAGCCACTCCGCCACGGAATGTAATGGTCTTATCAAAGAAGGTATCGCCGGTAAATTTGGTGTCTGTAAATCCGCCGCCCGTCAGTATTTTCTGGTTGCCGTTTGCGCCTGCAAAAGGAGTAGGATCCGGCGCAGTATAGTTATACGGTTGTATCATTTTTGCATCTGCTGTGTTGGCAAGAAAATCGTTATTATAAAAAGGATTGGTGATCCAGCTGGTAAATGCAGCATCATTCGTAATGGTTGTACCTGCCGTTCCGCTAAATCTTGTATTCGTACCACAACCGGCGACCGTAATATTTCTCAGCCGGAGGCTGCTGTCTTCAATATTCAGTGCAGTAGAAGTGCCGGTAGTGGCATCCACTTCGATCCCTCTTGGCCAGCCCAGGAATACAGAGTTAAATATTGATATAGCCGTGTTCCTTCTTATATGCGTTGCTCCCCTGAAAAAGCTGCTGCCAAAATTTGTCAAAGTTGCTTTAGGACCTATTGCAGTGATATTTGTGAAAATGGCACTTGTTTTTGGAGTGGCGGTGGTGCCTCCTGAGTTGTTATCGCTTTCAAAAGCTTCCGAGTTGGAGATATCGGCAATCAGGGAATCACGGATGATGATACCAAACTGTACTTTCCCGCTGTAGCCGTTATCGGAATCAAAATCTTCATCCTGTGTTTTCAGGGCTATGATGTATTTACAATTTACTGTACCGCCAAACCACTCGTAGGCATCATCTTTTGCATACACCACCTGTATATGGTCTATCGTGGTGCCGCGGCCTACCGCAGCCATGGTAAGGCTGTTGATCTCTTTATCCGGCTGGAAGGCATATCCGGCAAACTCGATCCGGACAAAACTCAGCACCCCGGAGTTGTCATTATCATCAGGGGTAGCGCCGCCGCCGCCAAGCCCGTCGCCATTGGCATTATCAACACCACCTTCAACCTGTATGGTGTTAGGTGTACCGCCAAAAGAAGTGTTCACACTTGCTTTTCCGCAAATTACAATTCCGCCCCAGTCGCCTGATTGGGGGTTGGGTGAGGCAGAAGTAAAGATAATCGGTTCAAAAGCTGAACCCTGGGCAACGATCTTAGAACCCCTGGTGATGATCAGCGCCGCCACATCCGATCCGCTGAAAGAACCTTTGATAATGGTTCCTGCTTCAATGGTCATGGTATGGTTGCCCACCATATACACCAGCCCTTTCAGAATATAAGTGTTCTGCTTCCGGAGGATGGTATCTGCATTGATACGACCCTGCAGGGTGATCGTTTGACCGGTGATAGTTCCGCCACCACCACCATTAATAATTACAATTTCCTTTTCGCCGTCTGTTTCAATTTTTCTGCAACCCGTGGCCAGGATTGCAGCAAAGGCGGTAATTGCAAGGATGTACTTTTTCATCTGTTTATTTTTTAATAATGATTTATAAGATTGAATAATTGAAAGTGAGGGTAAAGGTGGTGCCGAATGTCCTCCGGAACCTTGACGGGTCAGCTGATTTCTGGAATACTTCATCCCCGGAACCGCCGTTCATATAGAAGTAACGGGTCTGGTTCAGCAGGTCCGCTATGTTTAGTCGTATCTCCCCTTTACGCTTCAGTATTTTTTGTGCCAGTTGGAGATCAAGAACAGGTCTGCCTCTCTCATAAATATCCGGGAAACCGTCTTCCACCTTGCCCACACTGGCGATCCGGTAGCCGATCTGGTTAAACAGCATAGTGGCATTAAAGCCTTTTTTCTCGAGGTCGTACATCACTCCTATATTCACCAGGTAGGGTGATTGTCCCTGCAATGGTCTGTCAATTTTCAGGGCCGTATCTTCAACTTTACTCTTTATATAAGAAAAGTTACCCTGTACAGTAAAGTTTTTCAACGCATCAGCGAAATCTAATTTTTTACGTAACTCCAGTTCTGCACCAAATGCAGTGGCATTTTTGGCATTCCGGTAATTGAATGTGCTGGCGCCACCGATACCCGGCTCGAATATGGCCTCTATCGCATTCTGAAAATCTTTATAGAAAATACCCAGGGAGAATGTTTCGCCGGCACGGGGATACAATTCATAGCGCAGATCGAGGTTGGTTATTTTCGTCCTTTTCAGGGAAGGGTTTCCCTGTACCGATGCATTCAGTTCAAAATCATAAATATTCAGCGCTGCCAGTTCCCGCAGTTCCGGTCGGATAACTGTTTGCGAACCTGATAGACGGATATTTGTTTTCTGATTGACCTTATAGGTTGCATTGATACCGGGAAGGTAATCTGTCACCTTTGTATAGGTATGTCTTTCGTCCCAAACTTTAACACTGCCAACCAGCTGATCAAAATGTTCTACCCGCAGGCCCCACACAATTCTTAATTTTTCAGCTAGTTGGTTATCAAACTGCAGGAACCCTGCATTCAGTATCGTATTGGCCATATAGCGGAAAGTCTTTCCCTTTATGGCATCAAAGGCAAACTGTGAGCTGTTGATTGAACCATCCCCAAAATTTTCTGTGGCAAAAACCTTGTCAGCCGGTAACTGCCTCAGTACATCATTATCACGGGGAAGGAAAACAGAAAACAGCCTTGCATCAAATAACCGGTCTTTTACCTGGAACATATAACCGGCTTTCACAGATTGACCTTTTCCAAAAGAGTAACCAAGGTCACCACCGGCAGTATAGATATAATCACTCAGGGATTGGTACACCCTGCTTCCGCTTTGCTGGGAGAGTGAGTTACTGATCACCAGCCTGAACGGATCTGATGGGTTGGCTTTTGAATATAAGATCCGGCGCTGGTCAGGCACATACCCATCAAGGATACTGAATGCACCATACCATTTCAGCTTCAGGCTTTTTGACAGGCTGTGGTCACCTGCTACCTGGCCTGTAAAGAAAGTATTTTGCCGGAAGGTAAATTCTGAACCCGCAAGGATGGAATCGGTCCGGGTAATATTTACCCCGTTTCTTTCCAGCACACGGTTCAGTGTATTTACATTTATCAATGACCGGAGCGATAGTTTGTGTTTGGGGTTGAACTGAATGCTCAAACTTCCCAATGCACCGGCTGAAGTATTCTGGTCGTAAATATTATCGGTGAAGTTATACTCGTTGGTGAATTTGCCAGTTGTGGCATCAGGAATGGGTAAAGTGTTGGGGTTATTAAAGTAGTTGTTGGTCTTTGTATAGTTGATACCAAAAGTTCCTCCGATATTTTTACCAAAGACCTTGCTGGCAAATCCCCCGTTTGCCTGGAATGATGCATTGGGAGATGCAGAGGTTTTCTCAGACACCCACCTGTTATCCATTGATTTGCCCAGTGCCGTTTTTCCGGCTATGGACATGGTGTCAAAATTGTATTTGGTCGGGAATGCCGAAGGGAGCGCCCTTGCCCCATCATCAACACCCAGCCAGTCAAGGTTCCCTCTTTTTTCACTGAAAAAATCTTTCCCGGTTGTAGCTGTGTTAAAACCAAGGCCTACCTGCACATTCAGAAAGCTTTTGGTCGGGATGTCTTTTGTGTTCACCTGTATAAGGCCGCCGGCCCATTCGCCCGGGTATTCAGGAACAAAAGCTTTATTGATAACAATATTATCAATCATCGCAGCAGGAATAAGGTCAAACGAAAATGTTTTTCTATCCGGCTCGGTGCTGGTAAGCAAAATACCATTCAGCATCGCCTGGTTATACCTGTCTGCAAGGCCCCGAACAATAATGAATTTGCCTTCCTGCAAACTGGCGCCGGGTGTACGCTTAATCACCTCGCCGGTATTTTTATCAGGGGAACGGCGGATGCTTTCCGCTGAAATGACTGAAGCAACCGTATTGGTGTTCTTTTGAAAAGAAATGGCGGAGGCCACTGTTTCCCTGCGGGCGGTGGATGTTTTAGCAGTCACCACCACATTGTCGCCTGCTTTGGCTTTTATCTCAAGCGTGATGTTCAGTTCATTCAACTGGCCGGTTGCCACTTCCACTTCTGAAATGGTCTTTGTTTCATAACCGATGGCAGAGATCTCAAGTTCATATTTTTTACCCGGGGTAAGTGTCAGTGTAAACCTTCCCTCCACATCAGAGGTGGTTCCACCGGCAGCCCCAGTGATCTTCACAGAAACACCGGGAAGTGGTTCGTTTTTAGCATTAATTATTTTACCAGTAAGCTTCGCGGTTTGTGCCTGGGCTATTGCGAAAAAACCAGTGGAAAAGAACAAGATAAACAACAGTCGCAGCCTCGGATACATAATCAGTTTATTTGCGGCAAAGGTGTGCCCGGTAGGTTACCGGCACGTTACCCGGATGTTAAGCAATCATCACCTCAATGTTACCGGAATGTTATGCGGGGGTCAGAACCTGAACTGGAGGCGGCAGGTGAATATATCGTCCTTCAAATCAACTGTATATCCAGTCAATTGAGTAGTTTCATTTATTACGATATCGTAATATAGTATGATTTTTGTCTGTGAATTGATATGATACGAATATCCGATGCCGAGTGTTGAAAATTTTACATCGGCTGCTGTAAGGTTAGTCCCGGTTTTACCCAATTCCAGGTTCTTTACTTTGATGTTGGGATCGTACCAGTCATATTTCACCATTAGCTGGTGTTTACTGTTAATTATATTCTGGAGAAACAATAAAAATACACCATCAAAATGCCTGACATAAGTAGGTACTGGTTGCCCGTTCGAGGCCGGCAGGGTGCCGGGGTTGCTGGTGGAACCTGAGGTGCCCGGCTGGGTGCCAAACCAGTATTCAGCCCGCCATTCCGATTCTCCCCATTTGTGCTTCAATTTGAACTGTGCATCGGCACCATAATAATGACGCGGTGATGATTTGCCCAGATTGGAAACAGAAGAATCAACTACAAAAATCTTATCTCCATTAGCAGCCCTTCCGCTTTCATACACATATTTGGTCCCGTTTTTCCACCCCCCCCCGTAAATAAGAAAGACCCCCTGAAAATTCGGATTTATTATTAGCCATATAAGGCCGGAAAAATATTCTTGATATCAGGTCCTTATGACTATCGAAATCGGTAGCCCCTGATAATCCCTGCCCATTAAAAAAACCAATATCTAATTTGAAACGGGAACGATCTCTTTTGCTTTCCTGGGGTTCATGAGAAACCATGACTCCGATATCTCTTTCAGAGGGCATCAAAATTTGTGACATACGGCCTCTTTCCGGAGTTTCCCTGAATGTGGAGGACAGATTGACTTCGTAACCAAATGGACGGGCAAATAAACCGACAGTTAACGAAAAGAGGTTTCTTTTGGTTTCAAATAGCTTTACAAACATATCCCTTACAATCACTCCTCTTTCGGTGGCATCAATCTGAAAAGAAAAAAGGGCTTTAGGATATCTCTTGCTGGAAGGAAGCACATAATCAGTCTTTACCCTTGCCCGACGAAGCATAAACCGGCTTCTGGAATAAAGCGAAAAATTTCCACCACTAAAGGAAGGGGCTCCGTCTGACTGTGCCACCTGAAATTGTGGCTGCATATATCCCGAAATCCTGAGATTTTCAAACCGTTTAATAACCGGCCTCACTGTATCTTTTATAAAGAAAGAGGAGTCAATATCAGACAGGTAACGTTGTGAAAACGCACTATTTGCAACAAACAGGCAGAGAATGGAGACAAAAATTGATCTTGCTGTAACTTGTTTTGCCCGATATATCATAGGTGCTTAAAATCGCTGCAATATAAATTCTTTGTTATTCAATTGTTGCCTTAATTTTATTTATATATTAATTTATTATTAACTCTCCGTCCCTCCGCCACCCTCCGCTGACTACCTTTTATTTTCGCATTAATTCCGCTGAGTCGGTACACTTAAACCAATTAAAATGGCACTACAGTCTTTCCTGAAAATCTTCATGCCGAAGAACAAGATCTTTTACGACCTGTTTGAAAAAGCGGCTG
>JANNUI010000164.1:0-7667 GCA_031395125.1 Chitinophagaceae bacterium
GTCCCCGCCAGCTGGCGGGGGAACTTAGATCATTTCAGTCCCTGTTGCCATGAAATTTTTCTTAAAGCAGACAAAGTTTTGAATACTTTACCCTGCATTACCGGGTTTCATAGATGTATGATTTGAATAATACTGCTTTCAAATTACCCGCAAGCAGCACAAAGAAGTAAAACTTCGTCTTTTAAAAAACCAAAAACCAGGCACTTTTCATGTTTGCAGTTACGATTCTCGGAAATAATTCCGCTGTCCCGGCATTTGACCGCCACCCTACCAGCCAGGTGGTGACCTTTGACGGCAACAATTATCTGGTGGACTGCGGTGAAGGCACCCAGATACAGCTTATCAATTACAAGATCAGGCGGAGCAGGATATCTCATATTTTTATTTCACACCTGCATGGCGATCATTATTTCGGATTGATTGGCCTGATCAACTCCCTCAGCCTGCTGAGCCACCAGCAGGAGCTGTATGTATTCGGCCCATCGCCGCTGAAAGAGATCATCGAACTGCAACTGAAAGTGGCAGATACCAAACTCTGCTACCCGCTGCATATCCACCACATCACTGAACCGGACACCCTGCTGGACACGGAAAAACTTTCGGTGAAATGCTTCCGCACCAACCACCGCATTGAGTGTTATGGTTTTTCTTTCCATGAAAAGAAACAAGCCCGCAAACTGGATCCTGAAAAAGCAAAAGAACAGGAAGTACCGCAATCATTTTATGAGCGGTTGAAAAACGGCGAAGATTATACCCGCAATGACGGAACCATGGTAAAAAATGAAATGGTTACGGAGCCTGCTGCGCGGGGACGTGTCTATGCTTTTTGTGCCGACACCAAATATGATGAATCAATGATCCCGGATATACAGGGAGCCGATATGATCTATCATGAAACGACCTACCTGGACAACCTGCGGGAAAGGGCGGAGAGCCGTTTTCACTCCACCAGTAAACAGGCAGCGATGATCGCCCAAAAAGCGGGGGTAAAAAAACTGCTGATAGGCCATTTCAGCAGCAAATATGATACACTGGAAGAATTTGAGCAGGAAGCCAGGGAGATCTTTCCCAATACGGAACTGGCATTGGAAGGGGTGGCGTATAACGTCTGATTACTTTACTATCCAATTATAGAATAAAGGAAACTCATTTCTCCAGGTGGGTTCATTGTGCTTTCCATCATCCCGGATAACGGTTGTCATTTTTGATTTGGAAACCAACGCCATTCCTTCAAAAGCTTTCAGCATATCCTGCACCATGCTTTCGCTTTCCTGCTTACCGGCATAGAAGTAGATCTTTGCCATCACTTTTTTACCTCTTGCTTTTATGTCGTCAAATATCTTCGGTCCCACCCAAAAGGCCGGTGAAAAAACACCTGCCCCACCAAATACTTTCGGATACTTCAGGGCTGCATACATCGAAATAAGGCCCCCCATGGAACTGCCGGCAATAAATGTGTTGCTTTTGTTTTTCAATGTCCGGTATTGCTTATCAATATAAGGTTTCAGTGTCGTTGCCAGGAAATCAACATAGAGGTCTCCTTCACCCTTGTTCGAAGTGGATGAGCCGCCGAAACCCTGAAGCGTAAAATCATAAGGACAATACTCATTCAGCCGTTTGTCACCGCCATTGTCTATTGCTACCACAATACATTTCTGTCTCATGGTGTCAATACATTCATCCACACCCCACTCACCCGCATAAGATGTGGTGATGTCAAATACGTTCTGTCCGTCATGCAGGTACAAAACAGGATAACGGATTTTGGAGCTGTTATACCCATCCGGCAGGTAAATCCATATCCTTCTATTCCTGTTTAATTGGTTTATCCGGAAAGCGGTATCAATAACATGGACATTTTTGCCTGCCGTACTGGTTAGTTTTGGTGTTTCCCCGAAACTGTCCCTCCATGCTTCCACCAGCAGTTCAACGGTATTATCCGTTTCCACTTTCAGTACCCGGTTATCAATACCTGTTCCGTCTTTTTTACATTCTACTTTGTCCCAGCCTCCCCGGGTTATTTTGAATTCATACTGCCCAGGTGACAATTGAAGATCTATAAAATAGTTCCCTTTATCATCTTGCCGGAACCTGAATTTTTCATCCTGCGGATTCCAGCGGTTGAAGGAACCGGCCATAAAAATAGCCGCCTCTGCCGGTTGAGGGTTGGGCAGGGATCTTATTTCAAACCTGACCAGGTTTTGTGATAAAACAGATGAAACACAAAACAATAACGATATAAAAAATGCGGGTTTCATCATTGTCTAAAAGACAAGCATGTAGTTACTCAGCTATTTTCATCAATTCCCTGATCCGGGCATGGTGTTTCTCACTCACTTTCCAAACCGGCAGGCGGAATGTATTCTTGCAAAGGCCCATTTCACTCAAATAAGCCTTTACCCCGCTGGGGCTGCCTTCAGTAAACATGGAAGCGATGATGCCGATGTATTTAAAGTGCAATGGTTTGGCCATATCAAAATTCCCCTGCAGGCAAAGACGGACCATGTTGGAATATTCCAGCGGATAGGCATTGGCCACCACAGAGATCAATCCTTCTGCCCCTGCAGCTATCATCTGCAATGTAATCGGGTCATCACCACTGATGACCATAAAATCAGCCGGTTTATTTTTAATGATATAATTTATCTGGTCAAAATTGCCACAGGCTTCTTTGGTGGCGAATACTTTTTTGCACTCTTTCGCTATACGTACGGTTGTTTCGCCAGAAACATTTTGCCCGGTGCGGCCTGGCACATTATACATGATTATGGGTAAAGGCGCCGCTCCATCCAATGCCTTATAATGTTGAAAAATCCCTTCCTGGTTGGGTTTATTGTAGGCGGGACTTGCAGTAAGAATAGCATCATAGCCAGTTAAATCAAAACTCCTGTAGTCCTGGAGTACCTGCAGGGTATCGCTGCCGCCAATACCGGCTACTAATGGTTTACGGCCGGCTACTTCCCTTGCTACAAAAGAGAACACCTCCTGTTTCTCTGCTCCATGTACGGTTGCACTTTCGCCGGTGGTACCGAGTACCACCAGATATTCCACCTGGCCTTTTATCCAGAATTCGATAAGGTTACTAAAACTCTCCCGGTCAATTTTCCCGTCCTCATGAAAAGGAGTGACGATGGCGATACCAGTGCCGGTGAATTTATCTCTCAGTGACATCTGATAATTTAGAATTAATAATTAGTAATTAATAATTGTTGACAATTCGATTTTGCTGAGTAATGATATACCGTACAAGAGTGCGACGCAACCGGGCTGATAGTAGTAATATAGCTGGCTACATAATTCATTTACTCCCGACTCCCGACTCCTGACTCTCATCTCTCCCTACACCTCTTCCCAAAACCCCATCTTCCCGAATTTCTCGATCCGGTTGTTCACCCGTTGTTCAGCAGTCATCTCCTTCAGTTCTTTCAATACCGGTTTCAGGAAATCTTTTAGTATCTGTGCTGCTCCGTCGTAATCCCAATGAGCGCCACCAACAGGTTCGGGAATAATGCCATCCGTTAAACCAAATCCCAGCATTTTATCTGCCGTCAACCGTAATTGTTCTGCGGCTACTTCTTTTTTATCCCAGCTGCGCCACAAAATGGATGAACAGCTTTCTGGCGAAATCACGGAGTACCAGGTATTCTCCATCATATACACCCTGTCGCCCACACCAATGCCCAATGCCCCGCCGCTGGCTCCTTCGCCAATGATGACACAGATAACCGGAACTTTCAACCGGATCATCTCATAGATATTACGTGCAATAGCTTCTCCCTGGCCTCTTTCTTCTGCTTCTAATCCCGGATATGCGCCGGGGGTATCTATTAATGTGATGATGGGCTTGTTGAATTTTTCCGCCAGCTTCATCAGCCGCAGGGCTTTCCGGTACCCTTCCGGGTTGGCCATGCCGAAATTCCGCATCTGCCGCATTTTGGTGTTGATACCTTTCTGCTGGCCGATGAGCATCACCGTTTCGCCTCCAAGACTTGCAAAACCTCCCACCATCGCTTTGTCATCCTTTACATTCCTGTCGCCATACAGCTCCACAAAGTTTTCCGTCATCTTATCAATATACTTGAGAGTGTAGGGTCTGTCCGGGTGGCGGCTCAGTTGCACCCGCTGCCAGCTGCTGAGGTTTTCAGTGATCTCTTTTCGCTTTTCCAGTATCCCGGCTTCCAGTTTCTGAATGGAGTCTGTAAAGTCGATCTTGGTCTTTTCCTGGCGATGTCTCATCGTCTGGATCTCATCAACCAGGTCTTTGATGGGCTTTTCAAAATCCAGGAACTGCCGGTTGGCATCGGTTGGCATAGGCTGTAAATGAGGTCCGAAGTACTCCTCCGGAGGGGCTAAATTAAGGATTAAATGATAATGGCTGTTTTTGCCGGGAAACACTGGTTCTCAGTGGATAAATAATGGAAAAACTTTTGGCTGAAAAACGTTGCGTGGCTATCTTTGCCGTCCTGAAAAATGGCTGGATACCAGCTGTTCAAAGGCAACGGATCGGTAGTTCAGTTGGTTAGAATGCCGCCCTGTCACGGCGGAGGTCGCGGGTTCGAGTCCCGTCCGGTCCGCTCAAGCTCTGGCTTTTCCCAGGGCTTTTTTTAAGGCCTACTATGTTTTTATCAGTCTGAGCGAAATGGACTGTATTATTTAAAAGAGAAGCATAGTAGAGACTTTCTTTTCTAATTTCCTGTATTTAGAAAACATGAATTTGCAGACATTTTGACTTCACCTGTTTTTCGGTAACGCTCCCCGAAAAATAGCAATCGTTTGCGGCATGACCTCACGCAAGTTTTGTCGCCGCACAGTCATTTTAACGATGAGTTTCAGGCTGGCATCGGTATTTTTGTACCCGTTTTTGATTTGATGCCCTACCAACGTTTCTTCGGCATTTTTTTTGAATAGGTTAACAACACTAACTGCTGCTGAGACAAGAAATCCGGGAACCCTGCGTTAATGATTATTGGTTATGGTTAATGGCGCCCTGCCATCAAGAGGGTTTGTAGCAGTAATGAAAAAAAGATTCAGGTCATTCTATTTGCTGGTTTCATCCGTTGTTATCGCTATCCTGCATCTGCCGTTTGCATTTGCCAAGTCAGCCACCGGCAGCAAACTTTTTTTTACACCTGCTACCCATTCGTCTCCAAATAATCCGGCAGATTCTTTACAGGTAATGCCTGCCCTCAGGTCAGTGTATGACAGCCTCCGCCTCAGCCTGAAAGGTCTGAGCCATGAGGCCTTTGAGTATGCCAAAAAAGGGTTCGATAAATTAGCAGAGGAAGGACGGTTGATAAATGACTCTATCATCTCCATTATTGACTTCAGCCGGCCCAGCAGCGAGAAAAGGCTCTTCATTATTGATCTGAAGAATTACAGGGTACTTTTTAATACACTGGTATCGCATGGAAGAAATTCCGGTCGTGAAGTAGCGGCTTATTTTTCCAACCAGAACGCATCGTTCATGAGCAGCCCGGGTTTTTATATCACCCGTGAATCTTACGAGGGAAAGAACGGCTACTCACTGAAACTGGAAGGTGTTGAATACGGGATCAACGATAACGCTTACGAAAGAGGCATCGTGGTGCATGGCGCTGACTATGTAAGCGATGCTTTTGTACATGCACAGGGATACATCGGCCGCAGCCAGGGATGCCCGGCTGTTCCGGTACAATATTCCCGGCCTGTCATCAATACAATTAAAAACGGCAGTTGCCTGTTCATCTATCATCCTTCATATGTCAGCAAGTCTTCTGTTTTGAGATAATTTCGCATTGGGAGTTCATTGCCCATTGCCTGTTGCCAAGTATCTTTGAGCATTAATTCATTGTTATGCTCAAGATCGGCGTTTTTGGTGTGGGCCATTTAGGAAAATTTCACCTGAATAACTGGAAGGATATCCCCGGAACTGAGTTGGTGGGCTTCTTTGATCCCAATGATGATACGGCCAAAGAGGTATCCGACAAATACCAGTTGCCCCGTTTCCCGGATGCGGATGCTTTGATGGATGCCGTGGACGCCGTGGATGTGGTGGCCCCTACCCATTATCATTTTGAGATCTGTGAAAAAGCCATCAAAAAAGGCAAACATGTTTTTGTGGAGAAACCACTGGCCAACACCATGGAGGAGGCCCGGCAATTGGTAAAACTGGCTGCTGAGTCAGGCATCAAACTGCAGGTGGGCCATGTGGAAAGATTCAACCCTGCCTTCCTTGCCATCAAAGACATGCCACTTAACCCGATGTTCATAGAAGTACACAGGCTGGCGCAGTTCAATCCACGGGGCACAGAAGTGAGTGTGATCATGGACCTGATGATACATGATATTGACATTATCCTGAGCATTGTAAAAAGCGGGGTGAAGAATATTTCTGCAAGCGGTGTCGGGGTGATGACGGAAACACCGGATATTGCCAACGTCCGCATTGAATTTGACAATGGCTGTGTGGCCAATCTCACCTCCTCCCGGATCTCCATGAAGAAGATGCGGAAGATCCGGTTGTTCCAGAAAGACGCTTATATCGGAATTGATTTCCTGAACAAGAAAACGGAGATCATCAAGCTGAAAGAAGCGCATGACTCCAATGTTTTTGCTTTTGATATTCAGACCCCGTCAGGCAAAAAAACAATTGCAATGGCAAACCCCGTTATCCCGGAAGTGAATGCGATAAAAAAAGAACTGGAAGAATTCAAAGACGCTATACTTAATAATACAAGAACTATTGTTTCTGAAACGGATGGCCTGATGGCCATGGAGGTGGCCCACCAGATACTGGAAAAGATCGGCAACAACATCATCACCCGTCAATGAGTGCCGGAAGAAAAATATCCATTACCTGGTATGCAGTGATCGATCTCCTTACTGCTTCGCTTGCATGGGCCATTTTCTTTTTTGTGCGCCGGGGAATGCTGAACCAGCCGGTAACAGATGCAGGTGAGCTGCAGGTGGATTCAAAATTCTGGATGGGGATTGTACTCATCCCTGTTAGCTGGCTGGTATTGTACACTTTAGTGGGCTCCTATCATTCCTTTTATAAAAAATCAAGACTATTTGAATTCACCAGCACTTTTGTGTGCAGCCTGATCGGATGTACGGTATTGTTCTTTGTTTTATTGCTGGATGATGCAAAGAATGATTACACTTATTATTACCTCGCTTTTCTTGTCCTTTTTGCGTTGCATTTCACATTGACCTTTCTGGGCCGCTGGTTCCTGCTGAACAGGATCAAGCGACAGTTGCTCAGCGGGAAAATCCGCTTTAATACGCTGATGGTGGGCCGCCCGGATACGGCCATCCGCATTTACAGGGAAACAGATAAAAATCTCCGCGATGAAGGCTATCACTATACCGGCTTCGCCACAACAGATGCGGACGGAAAGAACGGGTTCAGCAAATTTATTCCCAAACTGGGCACCAGCGCCGACCTGGAAAAGATCATTGATGACAATAACATCCGTCTCGTGGTACTGGCAATCGGTAAAACTGAACAGCCTCTGCTGGAAGAAATGATCAACCGGCTGAGTGAGAAAGATGTGGAAGTAAAAATTCAGCCGAATACACTGGATATTCTTTCCGGATCAGTGAGGACAAGTAATGTAATGGGCGCCGCATTGATCGACCTGCAAACCGGCCTGATGCCGCAATGGCAACAAAATATCAAGCGGCTG
>JANNUI010000186.1:0-4854 GCA_031395125.1 Chitinophagaceae bacterium
CGTTCAGCATCTCACCGTACCAACGGCTGTATTC
The DNA here is from genome assembly GCA_031395125.1 of Chitinophagaceae bacterium. GTDB lineage: Bacteria > Bacteroidota > Bacteroidia > Chitinophagales > Chitinophagaceae > JJ008. Next base: position 35 of record JANNUI010000186.1, read on the forward strand.
GGCAATCATATAAGGTTCATCCAGTTTATATGCCTCGTACAATACTTGTTTCATCAACGGGGTTTGCGTGGTGTCTTCATGAAAGGTTCCCGAAGGGAGATAGAATAATATCCTTGCTTTCATTGCCAGAACCCGTGTTTTCATTTTAGCCGATGAGCTTTTAACAGCATCTTCAATCTTTCTTACAAGCTGTAGTTGCTGTGCCGAATCAAGCTTTTGAATACTGTCATATAGCGAAAGACGGGTTAGCACCTGGTTCTTGCTGTTGTCTTTTAGCCGGTCAATAAAATATTGTACGCGGGAGTCCTGTGCAAAAGAAAGCTTTGCAAAGAGAATAGCAGCTGTTATAAAAAGCCTTGTTTTCCTTTGCATTGGTGAATTTAGGAAATAAATGAAAGCCGGTGTTCGGTACTGTTTCACCCGGCAGATTCAGGTAAAAGCGGCACTCACCAGCCCCCGAATTTCGTTGTATATTTGCAACCCTGCCCACCGAAGTTTTAACCAGGGCGGGTTTACATTTTTTATGAGTAAAAAAGGAAAAGTAATGGTGGCCATGAGCGGCGGTATTGACAGTACCGTGACCGCCCTCATGCTCAATGATGAAGGCTATGAAGTGGTGGGCATTACCATGAAGACCTGGGACTATGCCCACAGCGGCGGCGGCAAAAAAGAAACCGGCTGCTGCAACCTCGACTCCTTCAATGATGCCCGGCAGGCAGCCGTGGAGCATGGCTTTGCCCATTATATCCTTGATATACGGGAAGAGTTCGGCGATTTTGTGATCGAGAATTTTGTGGATGAATACCTGGCCGGGCGGACCCCCAACCCCTGTGTGCTCTGCAATACACATATCAAATGGAGGGCTTTGCTGAAGAGAGCGGACGCACTGGGCTGTGATTTTATTGCCACCGGCCATTATGCAAAGATCCGGCTGCATGAAAACGGCAGGTATGTGGTAAGCAAGGCTGTTGACGACACCAAAGACCAGAGCTATGTACTGTGGGGGCTGCAGCAGGATCTGTTAAGCAGAACCATATTACCGCTTGGGCCTTATAAAAAAACAGAAATAAGAAAGATGGCGTTTGACTACGGCTATCCTGAACTGGCGAAGAAAAGTGAGAGCTATGAGATATGTTTTGTACCGGACAATGACTACCGTGGTTTCCTGAAAAGAAAAGTGGAAGGGCTTGAGGAAAGAGTGGCGGGAGGAAATTTTGTGGACAAGCATGGAGAAATTCTCGGTCAGCACAAAGGCTATCCTTTCTACACGATCGGGCAAAGAAAAGGTTTGGATATTGCTTTTGGTAAACCAGTCTTTGTTACAAAGATTGATCCTGACAGCAATACCGTGGTGCTGGGCGATGAAGAAGACCTGGAACAAAATGAAATGATCGTTGGCAAATTGAATTGGATCAAATATGACAGCATCACACCGGGCATGGAGGCCATAACAAAAATCAGGTACAAGGATAAGGGAGCATTGTCCAATATTTATCCCGTAGAGACGCAATATTTTGCGTCTCCTGAGACGCAAAATATTGCGTCTCAACAGATACGGTTTTATGAAAATGTAAAGGGAATAGCCCCCGGTCAGAGTGCAGTGTTTTATGAAGGGGATGATGTAATGGGAGGTGGTATAATACAGTCGGGAGTCTTGAGTCAGTAGTCTGGAGTCTAAACCCTAAACTATGAGCCTTTGATTTCTGACTCCGAACTACAGACTATCGACTGAAAACCAGGCAATAAAGCCGGAAATGATACGTTTTAAACCGGGGACTTCCATTCCCCGTTTTTTGTTTGTAGTTTTACTTGTGCGACGAAGCCTTAAGGGCGAAGTTGCAATTGTCCGCCGAAACCAGTTAGGGCGTAGGTGGGATGATCCGAATACCCTGATAAACAATACTTAACCGATAAGCATTTTATCCGTGAAAGCAGAAAAACCACTTATGAGAATCCTTTCACCTATCCGCCTATTATCTGTGGCGGTCAGCAGCATTTTTATTTTTTCCTGCAATGAAAAAGAAGAGTTCATTTCAGATGCTATTACGGATTACATGCCGCAGGCAGCAGGGAAATACATCACTTACCGGCTCGATTCCCTCGTGTTTACAAATTTTGGCCGGAACATCGAAATACACAAATACCAGGTAAAACACCAGGTGGATATGAAGATAACGGATAACCTTGGCCGCCCGGCTTACAGGGTGTACCGCTTTATCCGTGACTCAGCCGGTACACAAGCATGGCAGCCCAACGGTACTTATTACATTACATTGCTGGAGGACCAGGCCGAGGTATCAGACGATAACCTGCGGGTCATCAAAATGCACCTGCCCCTGAAAGCCGGCTTCAGCTGGAAAGGCAACAGGTATTTACCTTTTGATACTATTCCGGGCAGCCCCGGCGGACCCTACGATCCGCTATACGATTTCGATAATGATGATGAAATGGCCGACTGGGATTTTTATTATGACGGCGGCCCCGCCAGCTTTACTTACAAGGGCATCAATTACACCAATGTATTTTCGGTGGAACAGGTGGATGAAGCTTTTAATGTACCGGTTACGAACCCCGCTTTTTATGGTTCCAAATCAAGATCGGTAGAAAAATATGCAAAAGGAATCGGGCTTGTATATAAAGAACTGGAATTATGGGAGCACCAGCCCAATACCGGTAACCCCGCAGGCCCCTTCAAAACCGGCTTTGGTATCACCATGTGGATGATTGAACACAACTAAATTGGCGCTTAGTCCGTAAATTTGGGGATAACCATTTTCATGAAAAAAATTTTACCTCTCTTTATTTTAACGATCGCTGCGACAGTTGTGTCGCAGGCACAGTTTACCCGTTATGTTGTAAAACTGAAAAACAAGGGAGGCACTCCTTTTACCATTGCCAACCCTGTTGCCTATATAACGCAAAAGGCCATTGACAGAAGGACCCGTTATGGCATTTTGATCGACAGCACTGATCTGCCTGTTACTCCTTCCTATGTCACCCAGATCCGTAATGTGCCCAATGTAACGGTACTGAATGTATCTAAATGGCTCAACTCTGTTACCATTCAGACCAGTGATGCCAATGCCATCACTTCTATCAACGGGTTTCCCTTTGTACTGTCAGTGTCGGGTATTGCGGCCAGGAACGAAAACAATGGAAGGGGTTTCATTGATAAGTTTGAATTTGAACAGGAACAACCCTTTACGCCTTCCCGGCAAAGACCGGAAGGAATAGCAGCTGATTATTTCAATTACGGCACGGCCTCCTATAATGAGATACATCTTCATAATGGCGAGTTCCTGCACAATATCGGTCTCCGTGGGCAGGGCATGACCATCGCCATGCTGGATGCCGGTTTTTTTAATTACCCCAATCTCCGCTCCTTTGACAGCGCCAGGATCAACGGGCAGATCAGAAGTACCTGGGATTTTGTGGCCCGCCATGCCAGTGTTACTGAAGATCATCCGCATGGTATGCAGTGCCTCTCCACTATTGCGGCCAATATACCCGGCCAGTTTATCGGCAAAGCACCAAAGGCGGATTTTCATCTTTTCAGGACAGAGGATGTAGCATCGGAGTACCCGGTTGAAGAACACAACTGGGTTTGCGGAGCTGAAAGGTCCGACAGTCTTGGCTGCGATGTTATTTCGTCTTCGCTGGGGTATTACGATTTTGACAATGCCACATTTAATTATGTGTATGCAAATATGAATGGCAACTTCACCATCTCTGTCATTGGCGCCGACCTGGCCGCTAAAAAAGGAATGCTGGTATTTAATGCCGTAGGAAATGAAGGAGGTGGTGCCTGGAATTATCTTATTACGCCTTCAGATGGCGACAGTGTGGTGGCCGTTGGAGCGGTCAGTGCTGCAGGAGTGGTGGGAGGATTTTCAAGTTATGGTCCTTCTTCTGACAACCAGGTAAAACCTGATATGGCATCGGTGGGTGTTTCTGCATTGATACAAAGCACGGCAAATACAGTTGGCACAGGCAGTGGAACTTCTTTTGCTTGTCCCAATATGGCAGGGCTCGGCACTTGCCTTTGGCAGGGATTTCCTGAATACAGTAACATGAAGATCATTGCTGCCCTGAGGCTGGCCGGGCACAAGGCCAGTAATCCCGATGACAGGGTTGGCTACGGCATTCCCAATATGAAACTGGCTTTCTCTGCTCTGCTCATCGACTATGCAACATCAACTTCTTCCGTTACCGGCTGCCGTATCGGGATCGGCTGGAACAGTAAGGATATGGACGCCATGAGATATGAAGTGGAACGGAAAGCACCGGGAGAACCTGTTTATACCAAGATCGCCGATGTAAATGCCCAGACAGGCAGTATACTGGCCAACAGGAGTTACCTGTTCAACAATGACCTTACCAGCGGTTCTTCCGGAAATTACTCCTACCGCATCCGGCAGATCATTGATACAGCCGTAGCCAGTTTCACAGCAGTATATATTGACACCACCAATGTCACTGTTTCAACTCCCTGTATCGTAACCGGCACCATTGACCCTAACCCTGTAAAGAAATTGGTGACCGTTCAGCCAAATCCCTCTTATACCAACACAGTTACACTAGTGGTTGAAACCCCGAATGCCATCAGCAATATGCCGGTAGCAGTATTCGATGGTAAAGGCAGCCTGGTGATGCAACTGAAAGAATCAAAAGGAACCGGGAATAAAACAATTGACATCTCGGTTGATCATTTACCCAAAGGAAAATACTATATCAAAGTGATGGATGGGGTAAAAACTGTCGGCACAGCGGAACTCATCAGGCTATAAAGGCCTTTCCAGCAAAGCGGCAAACATCGTATC
>JANNUI010000243.1:0-3152 GCA_031395125.1 Chitinophagaceae bacterium
CTATGTTACCAAGCTCACCAATGCAGTGGTTTCGTCGGCGCATATTGAGGCCCACGCCAGGATCATCCTGCAGAAATTCATTCAAAGGGAGCTGATAAGGATCAGCGGTGAGATCATCGGCGATGCGTATGAAGATTCAACAGATGTTTTCGACCTGCTGGACGATGCGGAAAGCAAATTGTTTGAGATCACTAACAATCACCTTCGCAAGAATTTTGATACGATCGACTCGGTACTGGTAAAGACCATTCAGCGTATCGAAGACCTTCGCCACAAAAATGAAGATGTGACCGGTGTGCCCAGCGGCTTTCCTTCGCTGGACCGGGTGACCTATGGCTGGCAGAATACTGACCTCATCATCCTTGCGGCCAGGCCAGCGGTTGGTAAAACGGCTTTTGCACTGAACCTGGCCCGTAATGCTGCATTGAACGCAAACAAGCAGACACCGGTAGCCTTGTTCTCACTTGAGATGAGCGCCGGCCAGCTGGTACAGCGTATCCTGGCTGCAGAAAGTGAGATATGGCTTGAAAAAATTGCCAGGGGTAAACTGGAAGAGCATGAAATGAAACAGCTCTATGCGAGAGGTATCCAGCGGCTGTCCCAGGCACCTTTGTATATTGATGACACCCCTGCGCTGAATATTTTTGAACTGCGGGCCAAATGCCGCCGTCTGAAAAACAAACATAATATCGGCCTCATCATCATTGACTACCTGCAATTGATGAGCGGTACCAGTGAGAACCGCAACAGCAACCGGGAACAGGAGATCAGTAACATCTCCAGGAACCTGAAAGCGCTGGCAAAAGAATTAAGCGTACCGATCATTGCACTTTCGCAGCTCAGCCGTGCCGTAGAAACAAGAAGCGCCGGCAAAGACGGCAACAAGATGCCGCAACTGAGCGACCTCCGTGAGTCAGGCGCCATCGAACAGGATGCGGACATGGTGATGTTTCTCTATCGCCCCGAATATTATGATATTACCCAAAACGAACATGGGGAGAGCAACCGGGGCGAAACCATTGTGCGGATCGCCAAACACAGGAATGGTATGCTGGATACCATCAAACTGAAAGCCTTGTTGCATATCCAGAAGTTCACCGAAGATGATGGCGGCAGCGGACTGGGCGCAGGCTTTACCGGCAACTGGAAACCGGTAAGTGATGTGGACGGCGATGGCGGCGCCAAAGTGTTTATCCAGACCGGGAGTAAGATGAATGACCTGCCGGAAGAGGAGGATACTACACCCTTCTGACCTCAGGTCGTAGTCCCGGAATTATCGGAATTAGCATTTAGATTTGTCCTGTTACAACGGGACTTTTTTATTAAATGACACTTCCATTCTTTTATAGCAGCAATTACAGCGAAGGACAAAAACAAATTGACCTGGATGAGGACAGCTCCAGGCATGTGGTGCAAGTGCTGCGTATGAAAGCGGGAGAGCAATTGAACCTGACAGACGGCAAAGGCCACCTGTTGACCTGTGAAATAATAGATGCCAATAAAAGACATTGTACTGTGGGGGTAACCGGCTCACGGCTCAGTACTCACGGCTCAAGGCGAATTACCATTGCCATCTCTCTGTTGAAAAATAGAAATCGTTTCGAATGGTTTTTGGAAAAAGCGACTGAGATAGGAGTTAGTGAGATCATTCCCCTTATTTGTGAGAGAACAGAAAAAGAAAAATTCCGTCATGACCGGATGAATGCCATCTGCATCAGCGCCATGCTGCAAAGCCAGCAAAGCTGGTTGCCGGTACTGCAGGAGCCGGTTGAGTTCAATAAAGCTGTAATTGGATCATCAGCAGGAAAAAAATTTATTGCTCATTGTGGTGAAGGGACTAAATCCCAATTAACCCTGCCTGACCAGCAGGCAGGCAATCAACTTCCCGATAGCTATCGGGATAACCAGTCTTCCATTATCCTCATCGGCCCTGAAGGCGATTTTACACCCGGAGAAATTGAACTGGCTTTGCAAAAAGGGTTTATCCCGGTTTCGCTGGGAGATACAAGATTAAGAACGGAAACAGCAGGAGTGGTGGCGGCTGGTTTCCTTTGCCTGGGCTGATCAGTTATCTTTTTTGTCCTCCAGCACCGGTTCATTCAGTTTTACAACATTCGCCCGTTTCCTTGCGGTGCGGCTGCGCATGGCCATATTCAGCATTTCCACCATGAAGGAGAAGGCCATTCCAAAATAGATATAGTTTTTAAGTCCCAGTTTTTCAGCCGTATCATGATCCCAGCCGCCGATGACAAGGCTCAGACCGATCATCACCAAAAAAGAAAGGGCCAGCATTTTCACCGTAGGGTGTTTATGTACAAACGATGAGATGGCTGGACTGAACAGGAACATGACGATCATGGCCACGACCACCGCAGCGATCATGATCTCCACATGTTTGGCAGTACCTCCGGCAGTAATCACACTGTCGAAGGAAAACACCGCATCAATCAGCATGATTTGTCCCACAGCCTGTGCTACTGAAATTCCTTTTTGTTTTTTTAATTCAACATTCGGGTCTTCTCCTTCCAGTTTGGCATGTATTTCTTTTACCGATTTGTAAATTAAAAACAAACCCCCCAGTATTTCCACAATGCTGGCCAGGTCAAATCCTTTGTTACTGATTGTAATAACAGCCTTTCCCTTTTGAGAAAGCAACCAGCCGAGGGCCATCAGCAACAGGCTTCTGGAAATAATTCCAGTGATCATCCAAATCCCGCGTACTTTCTTTTCATCTTTTTCATCCCTCAGCCTGTTCATGATAATGCTGACAAAAATCACATTATCAATGCCCAAAACAATCTCTAATATTACGAGGATTATAAAACTGATAATACTTTCGCTTGTTAACAGATGTTCCATGGTTTTAATTAAATACAACAGGCAATAGACAATTGCCTGTTGCCAATTGTCTATTGCTTATTTCTTATTGTTCATTGAGACGCTTACAAATTTTCTTTACGATCCCCGGTCCTTCATAGATAAACCCGGTCCATACCTGAACAATTCTGCCTGTGCGTCGGAAACGACAAAGTTCAATTGCACGCCTTCGCCGTACCGCGTTTGTAGTAAATGAAAATAAGCTTTAATGAATTCCAACTCCGTATGCAGATCAACCCAATCACGGTCGTTATGAAGCAGGATGTAACGGTATA
>JANNUI010000253.1:0-2759 GCA_031395125.1 Chitinophagaceae bacterium
CGTATTTTTTCTTCTTCATCATTGCACTAAATACTTCCAGCTGCCGTTATTACTGGCAGGTGCAACTTATTTTCAAATAAACCTATCTGGATTTAAGCCTGCAACGGGTCGATCTGCTGCCTTTTTAACACTATTCAATCATTAAAAACCCCTTTATGAAAGCCCGGATCTTTTCTTATGCAGCCAGTTTTTGTGCTGCCATTTTTCTTTTAACATCCTGCCAGAAAGACTCAGACTCTGCAGATTACATGACTGAATCTTCTGCCCATTCAGACGACCAGAACCGTTTTTCCGGTGAGGTTGATGCTGCCGCCAATGATATTAATACGGTATTGGAAGTTACACCAGGTTTTGCCGGCCGGGGCGGAGATATCCAGACCATTTGTGATGCCACTGTTGCTATAGATACCCTGAGCAATCCCCGCACCATCACCATCACTTTTAACGGCACTAATTGCCTGGGCACCCGTACCCGTACCGGGGTGATCGTTGTTTCCATGGCGCAGGGGGTAAGATGGAAAAATGCAGGCGCACAACTGAATGTGACTTTCCAGAATTTCAAAATAACCCGCCTCAGCGATAACAAGAGCATCACGATCAACGGCACACAGACCCATACTAATGTAAGCGGGGGACTACTTATTAACCTGGCGGCATTGAATACTATTACCCATACCATCACCAGCAGCAATATGTCGGTTACATTCGACAATGGTTCGCAACGCAACTGGCAGGTGGCCAGACAAAGGTTGTTTGCCTACAACGGTGGTAATGTGACCATCACGGTTACCGGTACCCATTCGCAGAACGGTATATCAGGTATTGCTGAATGGGGCACCAACAGGTTTGGCAATTCTTTCACCACGGCGATCACTCAACCACTTGTTTTCAAATTTGACTGCAGTTTCAGGCTGGGCAGCGGTAAAGTGGAACATGCCACAGCCCTGTTCAATGCATCAGTCTTATTTGGGTTGGATGCAGGTGGTAACCCAACTGGCTGCCCCGGCGTCAATCCTTACTATATGAAAATCAGCTGGACCGGTCCCGGCGGTAATACCCGTACAGCGATACTGCCATACTAAATCTTTAACTAAGATAAGAAGCCGTCCTGTTTAAAAAGCGGGACGGCTTTGTTTTTTACCGTAAAAGGATTTTTGCAAGTAATTTAGCCGCATGGCCGCTTTACTCATCAGTAACATCAGTCTGCTTGTAAACACCCGGCAGGAAAATAAAATACTGCGGGGCAAAGAACTGTCGGTGCTTCCCTGTATTGAAAATGCTTACGTCGTTGTGGAAGACGGAATAATTGCAGCGTATGGTGAAATGGGGTCAATTGGCAACAGGCAACAGACAATAAACAACAACATTGATGCCTCGGGTCAAATAGTACTGCCTTGCTGGTGCGACAGCCATACCCATTTGCTGTTTGCCACCAGCCGTGAAGAAGAATTTGTTGATAAAATAAAAGGGCTAAGCTATGTGGAGATAGCCGCAAGAGGCGGAGGCATTCTTAACTCTGCCCGTAAACTGAATGCAGCCAGTGAATCAGAGCTGCTGCGCCTGGCATGGGGCCGGTTGAATGAAGTGATGCAACTGGGCACCGGCGCTATTGAGATAAAAAGTGGTTATGGGCTGAGTGTGGTAGGCGAACTGAAAATGCTGCGGGTGATAAAAAAAATCAGGGAAACTTCCCCGATACCTGTCAAGGCCACTTTTCTTGGCGCACACACTTACCCGCAGGAATACAAAGAAGATCACCAGGGCTACATTGACCTTATCGTCAATGAAATGCTGCCGGTGATAGCGAAAGAAAAACTGGCTGACTATATTGATGTGTTTTGCGAAACCGGTTTCTTTTCTGCAGAAGAAACAGAGATCATCTGCCGGGCAGGCATGGCTTATGGTTTGAAGCCTAAGATACATGCCAATCAACTGAACCTGTCCGGGGGTGTGCAGGCAGGAGTAAAACTCGGCGCTGTTTCTGTGGATCATTTGGAAACAATGGATGAAAGTGCTGTCAGTGCCCTGGCAGGCTCCCATACCATCGGCACTCTTTTGCCAACCGCTGCCTTTTTCCTGCGGATGCCTTTTCAGCCGGCCCGGCAACTGATAGATGCCGGCTGTGCCATCGCCCTCGCATCGGATTATAATCCGGGTTCATCGCCATCGGGTAATATGAACCTGGTGGTGGCCATGAGTTGTATCCAGATGAAGATGCTCCCGGAAGAAGCCATCAATGCAGCTACGATCAACGGGGCCTGTGCCATGGAGTTGGAAGAAGAGGTTGGAAGCATCGCCGTTGGCAAAAAAGCTAACCTTATTCTTACAAGACCTGTTCCTTCACTTGCTTATTTGCCTTATGCATTCGGTTCAAACCTTATTGATAAGGTGATGATAGGAGGAGAGTGGATTTAATTTTGTCTTAAGCTGAGACCGCTGAGGTCAAAGAGTTGTCTGAACACAATAAACATTCTCAGCGAATCCTGCGTCCTCTGCGTGAAATGGGCTGAAATCATACTTTGATATTCTGCGGGCGCCGGATAAACAATCTTGATGTCGTATTTTCGGACTGTATGATCAAACTCAGGAAAAAGAAACCCGGTTTTTTTGAACAAATCATATTGGACAACCATATTGTGCCGGCGCATGACCGCCGTAAGGGGCTTTCTTTCCTTGTTTCTTTTTTCGGACAAATAAGACCGGCATCCGGCAAAAGGAAAAATGCGGAAAAAAACCTGCAGGCAGCCACTGCACAATTA
>JANNUI010000270.1:0-5500 GCA_031395125.1 Chitinophagaceae bacterium
GCCTGGTGCGTGGCTTCGTGTTCGAGGTGATGTCGCTGGTGGGCTGGCTTGTGGCCTGGTTCGGCTCGCAATACCTGGCACGCGAAGTGTCGCCACACCTCCCCGTGGGCACACCGGGATCGGCCGGCAACATGGCGGCGGCCTATGTGTTGTGCTTTGTCGGCATCCTCATCCTGTGGGCGTTGCTGGCCAAGCTGGTGCAGGACCAGGTCCAGATTCCTGTTATGCTTTATGAGCTCCCTTCCATTGATGTTACTTCATCATTCGTCTCCGGCTTTATTACGGCTCCTGTAGTTAATATAAACGAACAAAGACATTTCCATAATCATTCCCCTCCTTTATTATCTGCACAGGATACTTACATGCAGAATAGTGTTTTCAGGATTTGAGAGGCAACCGGTTCATGCATGAATGGGTCAGTATTGTATTGGCTCATTTGATTATTTGTATTTTAGTACATCAATTCCAAATATTTAAATCATAAAAAATGAAAACAATAAGAATATTTTCAGTTGCCGTATTCATGCTGGGTATCTCCGGCCTGGCTGTAGCCCAGACAAAGACAGAAACATTCAGGGTTTCCGGTAATTGCGGCATGTGCAAATCCAAAATTGAAAAAGCTGCCAAAGAAGCGGGCGCCAAAGAAGCTTCCTGGGATGCAGAAAAACAGGAAATAACTGTTACTTACAAGAGCAGCTCCACCAACACAGCAAAGATCCAGCAGAAGATAGCCGATGTGGGTTATGATAATGTGGGGTTCAAAACCAGCACAGAAGCCTATGATAAACTGCATGGCTGCTGCAAGTACGACAGGAATGCTGCCACGGAAGAAACCATGGATTGCTGCAAAGACGGCAAATGCACAAAAGAAGGCCATGACGGCAAAGACTGCTGCAAAAAAACCGATGGCAAGATGGATTGCTGCAAAGACGGCAAATGCACAAAGGATGGTCATGATGGGAAAGATTGTTGCAAAAAAGCCGATGGCAAAATGAATTGTTGCAAAGACGGCAAATGCACAAAGGAAGGCCACGATGGTAAGGATTGCTGCAAAAAAGATGACAAGGGTCATCATTAATTAAAGCAAATTTTTTACCATGAAAAAGCAATTGTTCCTGGCAATGCTGTTCTTTACTGCATTGGCATCGGGTGCCCAGTTTTCCAAAGCGACATTACAGGCTACAGGACTTACCTGCGCCATGTGCAGTAATGCGATCCATAAAGCTTTGCAGAAGGTCCCGTTTGTGGAATCTGTGAAAGCTGATATCAAGAACTCTGTTTTTAGCATTGTTTTTAAATCGAACAGTGTGGTGGACATTGATGCGCTAAAAGAATCAGTGGAAGATGCCGGTTTTTCCGTCGGCAGCCTGAAGCTTACAGGTGCTTTCAGTGAAGTGAAAATCGAAAAGGACAAGCATATAAAGATCGGTAATGAGAATTTCCATTTTCTGAATGGGGATGGTCAGTCACTCAGCGGGGAACAGGTGATAACCGTGGTGGATAAGAATTTTGTGACAGAGAAACAGTTTAAGAAACTGAGCGCTTCATCCAAAATGAGTTGTGTGCAAAGCGGGAAGACCTCTTCCTGTTGTGTAAAAGACGGGATGGCCGAAGGCGAAAGGGTCTATCATGTCACGATCTGATTCAAAACAGTTCCTTCCCGGTTACTCCCGGGAAGGAACTTTATAAACTTGCACTATGATAAACCGTAAACAAATATTCATTTTTACCCTGGGTATGTTTTTTCTTACGGCTGTCCAGGCACAACCAAAGCAGGGCCAGCTGGCAGCTGAAATTGCATTGCCATCAGCAAGTGGTGATACATTGCGCTTGTCTTCCTTAAAAGGGAAAGTGGTTTTGCTTGATTTCTGGGCTTCCTGGTGCGGACCCTGCCGGGTGGCCAACAAGGGGCTGGTAAAACTTTATGCAAAGTTCAAAGCAAAAGGATTTGAGATATACAGTGTTTCCCTCGATGATGAAAAAGAAGATTGGGTGAAGGCCATCAAAAAAGATAAGATCAACTGGCTGCAGGTGATAGACCGCGGCGGATGGGAGACACCCACAGCTCAGCGCTGGGGCATATATGCCCTGCCCACATCTTACCTGATCGATAAGGAGGGAAGACTGATAGCCATGGACCTGGAAGGAAAAGACCTGGAGAATGCGTTGAAGGATATGTTGGGCGGTTGATAAAAAACAATCATGAAGAGATCCGCTTTCATAATAGCAGTATTGCTTTCTTTGAAAATGAACGGGCAGGAGTTATATGTGTTCTCCGAACCGGCTTCCAATATGCCGGCTCATTCCATCAGTGCAAAGCTCACAGGGCATTTTGCGAGTGACAATAACCGCTATCAGCGATTTTCGCAACGGTATATGCCGGAGATCATGCTGGGTTTCAGTAAGAAATTCATGGTGCACTTTTCCGGCACGTTTGCGGATATGCACAGCACCCGATTCCGGTTCGAATCAGTTTCCCTTTATGCCAAGTACCGTTTTCTTTCCAGGGATCAGCTCCACCGGCATTTCAGGATGGCCGTATTTGCAGATGCATCCAGGACTAACGCACCATTTCATTATGATGAAATAACCCTGATGGGGGATAAAAGCGGGGTGGAGGCCGGTATCATCGCCACACAGCTCTGGAATAAACTGGCGGTGTCGGGTACACTAAGTCATACACAGGTGCTGGACCAGTCACGGAACAACAAAATACTGTATGTTCCCGAACGAAATTACCAGTCCATGAACTACACATTATCTGCCGGTTACCTGCTGTTCCCGAAGGAGTATACAGACTACAAACAAACCAACCTGAACCTTTACTTCGAAATGCTGGCCCAGCAAACTCTGGACAGGAAAACACATTATGTGGACCTGGCCCCTGCGTTGCAGCTGATCTTTAACAGCAACTCGAAGTTGAACCTGGGCTATCGATTCCAGGTAAGCAGTACTATGCAACGGATGAATTCCAACAGCTGGCTGATCAGCTTTGAGCGGGTATTTCTCGGGGCTTTGGGAAAAAAGAAAGTACCCTCAAAAACTAACTAAAATGATCTTTAATAAAAAATACTATTCTCTCATTGTTTTCTTCCTGCTGTTCAGCAGGCTTTCCGTTGCTCAGCAGGCATCCGATACAACTGCGGTGGCCTATGTGGCCGGAGCCTGTGAGATTTGCAAAGAACGTATTGAGAAAGCCGCTTTAGAAAAGAAAGGTGTAAAGTCGGCCAACTGGAATGTGGGTTCAAAGATGCTTACGATGACTTTTGACCCGGAACTGGTTAACGTGGAAAAGATATTATGCAGGGTAGCAGACAGGGGACACGATAATGATTTTGAAATAGCAAAAGACGCTGTATACAAGGCTTTGCCCAAGTGCTGTAATTACAGGGATAATGTCAATCCGATGACTCATCCCGGGAGTACTGCTACAACAGAACCCCTGGCCGAGAACCAACTGGTAAAGGGGGTCGTAATGGAAGGGAGCAAGCAGGGTAAATTTGTTCCGTTGATTGGTGCCTCCGTAGTATGGCTGGGAACCATGACCGGCGTGGCCACGGATTCTTCGGGGGTCTTTTCCATACGCTCTGTAAAAAACGCGAACCAACTGGTGATAAGTTATACCGGTTACAAGGCCGATACATTGACCGTTACTACAGCAGGAGAGATGAAAGTGGTGATGGCCACCGGCAAACAACTCAGCGAAGTAATAGTTTCCTCAAGGATGCGTTCTACCTACCTGTCTTCCCTTAACCCCATACGTACCCAGGTGATGACAGAGCGGGAACTCTTCAAAGCAGCTTGTTGTAACCTGAGTGAAAGTTTTGAGACCAATCCTTCCGTGGATGTTTCCTACAACGATGCCGTTACAGGTTCTAAACAAATACAATTACTGGGACTGAGCGGGAATTATACACAGCTTACGGTTGAAAGTTTGCCTGGTCCAAGGGGACTTGCCACACCGTTCGGATTAAACTTTATCCCCGGTCCCTTCGTGGAATCCATCCAGCTCAATAAAGGTGTTGGTTCGGTGGTGAACGGGTATGAAAGTATTGCCGGGCAGATCAATGTGGAACTGAAAAAACCGCAAACTGCTGAGAAGGTATATATCAATGCCTATGTAAATGATATGACCAAGACCGACCTGAACCTGATACTGACAGAGAAGTTTGGTGATAAATGGAGTACCGCACTGATGCTGCATGATAATTTCCAGGCCAGAACCAAAGTGGATTATACGAAGGATGGTTTCCGGGACATGACGACGGGTAATTTGTTCGCGGCTGTCAACCGCTGGAATTATAACGGTGTGAAAGGGTTTGAATCGCAGTTAGGATTTAAGGTCCTTATTGATGATTTCACTTCCGGGCAAACTTCATTTAACCCCGATAAGGATAAACTGACCACAAATAGTTATGGGCTGGGTGTCAAAACCAACCGTTATGAAGTGTATGCCAAGGCGGGTTATGTATTCCCCGAGAAAGTATATAAGAGTATCGGCTTCCAGTTCTCCGCGTTTACACATCAGCAGGATTCCTATTTTGGAATGACAACCTACAATGGCCGGCAGAAGAATATTTATGCCAACATGATCTACCAGTCCATCATTGGCACCACGGCGCATAAATTCAGGACGGGCCTGAGTTTTCTTTCCGATAATTATAATGAACTGTACAACAGCAACCGGTTTAAGCGAACAGAGAATGTACCCGGGGGATTCTTTGAGTACACGTTTACACCTGTTGAGAAGTTCAATATCGTAGCGGGGATAAGGGCTGATCATAATAGTTTGTTTGGCTGGTTTGCCACGCCCAGGTTGCATATCCGCTATGAACCGGTAAAAGGAACCACGATCCGTGTGAGCGCAGGCCGCGGGCAGCGTACCGCCAATATTTTTGCAGAGAACAACAGTGTGTTTGTCAGCTCAAGGCAATTGAATATCCTGAACGCTGCAGGGGGTAAGGCCTATGGATTGGATCCGGAGGTAGCCTGGAACAAAGGGATCAGCATCGATCAGAAATTCAAATTGTTCAAGCGGAATGCGAATATCGCGGTTGATTTCTTCCGCAACGATTTCCGGCAGCAGGTGATTGTTGATCTGGAAGATGCCCGCCAGGTGAAGTTTTACAACCTGGAAGGAAGTTCTTACTCCAACAGTTTCCAGTCGGAGATGAACTTTGAACCGGTGCAGAAACTGGAATTGCGACTGGCCTACCGTTTCTTTGATGTGAAGATGACCTATGGGGACCAGTTGCTGCAAAAACCATTTACTGCAAGACACCGGGCTTTCTCCAACCTTGCTTATGAAATAAAGAGATGGAAGTTTGATTACACGTTTAATTATAATGGCAGCAAGCGGATCATCAGTACGGCAGTGAATCCTCCGGAGCACCAGCGGCCAACCAGTTCGCCTTCCTATGTATTGATGAGTGCACAGGTGAGCAAGACAGTGGGGAAGAAGCACCCGGTTGATCTATATGTGGGAGGTGAGAACCTGACC
>JANNUI010000337.1:0-5635 GCA_031395125.1 Chitinophagaceae bacterium
GCCAGACAATGAATGAACAGGTACCCCAGGAAGTATTGGATGCGTTTACATCGTATGAACCATCCTTACCGCAACATTCTGCCGGTAAGATAACCGTGGAGCGGATCGGCAACGGGCTTATCAACGACTCGTATAAAGTAAGCTGTGAACTGAAACCTGATTTTTTTCTCCAGCGCATCAATAAGCATGTATTTCAGCGTCCGCAGGATGTGCAGGAAAATTATATGCGTATTGCTGAATATGCTGAATTCGTCCGCAAGGACTCCTCCGGAGAATTTACCGGGCTGCGCATGCCCCATCCTGTTTATTGCGATGAACGGACCAGCCTGTTTGTGGATGCCGCGGAGAATTATTGGAGGGCATTTGAGTTTATAGCTGACAGCAAGATGATGAGTGTGGCAGAAAAAGCCTCACAGGCCAAAGCCACTGCCAGGGCCTTTGCCAAATTCACCGCAGCCTATGATGATTTCAATGTGAACATGCTGAAGGATGTGATCCCGGGGTTTCACGACCTGGGACAGCGGTACGGACAGTTTGAAGCGTCATTGAATACTGAGTTGTACGAAAGAACGGGCAAAGCACTACCGGTCATTGAGGAACTCAGACAAAGAGAAAGATACAGGCATTTTTATGACATCATCACCGGGTCGGAGGAATTCCCCAGGAGGGTAATGCACCATGATGCAAAGATCAGCAACATCCTTTTTCACCGGCAAACGGGCAAGGTCATCTGCCCGGTTGACTATGATACGGTGATGCCGGGCTATTTTTTTTCTGACCTGGGTGATATGATCCGTTCAATGGCCGCAAGCAACGATGAAAATCACAGCGGCCCGGATAAACCATACATCCGGAAAGACTTTTACGAAAACATAGTGACTGGTTATACCGATGTACTGGGCAACCAGCTTACCGTATCCGAAAGAAAATATATCCATAGCGCCGGGTTGCTGATGACCTATATGCAGGCACTGCGGTTTATCACCGACTATCTGAATGGCGACATGTATTACCGGACTGAATACCCGGAACAGAACCTGGACCGGGCCAATAACCAGCTATCCTTGCTGCAATCCCTTGAAAATTTTCTCCTTAGCAGTTATTCTTTTGCCATCTAGCAGAGCCAGCCATGGCATTTCAGGCGGTTTTTAATTGCATTCTTTGCTTATTTGAATGCGTTAGCTTACATTCATAGGCCAAAACCACCTAATTATGAGAAAGTTATTTACGTTCATGCTCTCTTCTTCCCTGTTTGTAGCAGTAAACTCTCCAGTTTTAAACGCTGCGCCCGAACCTCCTGAATCCGGACCTGAAAAAGTAAATGTGACAACAGACCCGCAAATAGCAAGGATCTTTGTTAATGGAGTGCTGACAGGAACCGGGAGTGTGGTTGTTACCGTCCCAAAAAATGACTGTGTAAAAGTTGAAGTAAAACTTGAAGGATATATTCCAGAAACAAGGACTTATTGTTCTAAAAAAGGGATGACGGCTCCTCCTAATTCCGATTATATCCAGTTGCAGGCCGATGAGTCTTTTACCTCCTCCATCCAGTCGGATGTGGCCAATAATGAGATCCTGCTGGGTGTGAAGAAAGGGAAAAGCCGCGAAGAAGCATGGAAAACCATTGTACAGACAGTACTCGGCAAATTTGATGTATTGGAAAATAATGATGAAAAATCAGGATACCTGAGAACAGCCTGGGTTGGTCAGGGTTTTCGCAGCAATACGATCCGGACAAGGGTGATCATCAAACTTTCCTCTGAGGACCCGCTTGCATTTAAGATCAAATTCATTTCTGAGGAATCCCGCAGGAATGGTACGTCCTTTAATTCAGATGAACTCTACTCGCCTTTTGGAAGGATCTTGAAAAAATATGACGGTTTTATTGAAGAAATAACGACGAAACTGGCAAACTGATCATTTAATTTATTTACTGCTTTCCGGAGATTGGCGACTAAAAACTGATCCCGCTGCAACCTTTCTGATACGGGCCCTGATGCAAAACCGCCAGGGCCATTTTTTTTACACTGTGAACTGATACATCAGGCTTATGCAGAAAGAACATAGACATAAAAAATTATTCTTCTTAGTGCTGTTATCCCTGGTACCTGCAAGCCTTGTATTTTCCCAGTTCGGCATTGCGGGTTATACAGGGTTCCAAAAGGAAGTGATCCTGTATGAAACATTTGACGGAGGCAGCGATAAATGGCCGCTTCCGCAGGGTAAATGGGAAAATGGTTCACTTGTCATTTCCGACCGCCTGAATATGCAGGCCCCTAAAACCACCGCTGTTATTCCCATTGATGAAACACAGGATATCGAAATTGAGCTGACAGCTTCTTCCACTTCGGGTCTTTTACCCGGGCAGTTCCACTGGAACAACTATTGGTGGGAGATCACTGCCGGGGCAAGCTCTTCCGTTTATATGAACGGCTCCCAAATCAAGTACTTTGGTCACAAGACTGAAAAAAACGGGTTCAACAAATACAGCATCCGTAAATCCGGGTCAACCCTCTATTATTTTATTGATGAAAAAAATGTTGGCTCAACGGCCTATTCAAAATCACAGGCCCCGGGAAAACTCATCATTGGTTTCTCCGGGAAGATCAATATTGATAATTTAAAGATCAGTTACCTGAGAAAAGAAGATCCCCTGCTGGCCAATAATTCCAACGATGACCCCACCAGGACAAGTAATGCTGCCGAAAAACCAGGTGATGGGAAAAAAGGGATACAGGCCGGAGGCAAATACTATGGTTTGATCATCGGCGTGTCCAAATACAACGATCCGAAGTTGTTCCTGGAAAACCCGGAAAAGGATGCTACTGAGGTAAGGAAAATTTTTGTTAACCGTTATTCATTTGCTGATTCCACCACCTTCCTGCTGCTGAACCCCACCAGGCAAAAGATCATATCAGAACTTTATCGCCTGCGGAAGATCATCGGTCCCAACGACAACCTGCTGATCTTTTATGCCGGTCATGGTATTTGGGATAAAGATGCCAAGCAGGGGTATTGGTGGGCAAAAGATGCTTCCCGTGATGATCCCTCTTCCTGGCTTTCCAACGGCGACCTGCGGGAACAGATCAGGGGCATCAAATCTGCACATACGCTCCTTATTTCAGATGCCTGTTTCAGTGGCGGTATTTTCCGGACAAGGGGGGGCGAAGACCTGCTGAATGCATCCAAAGACATACAGGTCCTGTACAAGATGCCGAGCCGCCGGGCCATCACCAGCGGTACGATGACGGTGGTGCCTGACAATTCTGTATTCTTAGAATATTTCCTGAAAAGATTAAGAGAGAACCAGGCCCCGTTCATTTCTTCACAGCAACTGTTCGACAGTTTCCGGTCAGCCGTCATTAACAATTCCAATGTTGTTCCGCAGGACGGTGTTATTGCAGAAACAGGTGATGAAGGCGGGGATTTCATCTTTATCCTGAAAAGTAAATAGCAGCCCGTTTTCTTTTGTTAACCAAAAGGTCATTTACATTTTTTGCAGCCGCTGTGAGTGTTTCCTCCTACCACAAACTTCCCGTCAGGATTTACCTTGAAACCATTGTAGGCGCCCCCCAATACCCAGGTACCATTGGGATTCTTCAGTGCCCCATCATAAGCGCCACCTGCTGCGTAAGTACCATCGGGGTTTAGCTGGTAGCCGGGATAGCAGCCTCCCACCGCAAAGCTTCCATCCGGGTTCTTCTGGTAACCGTTGTAAGCTCCCCCCAGCACATAGGTGCCGTCCGGGTTTCTTTGGTAGCCATTATAAGCACCTCCTACTACATATTTCCCGTCCGGATTTTGCTGGTAGCTGTTGTAAGCCCCGCCCAGCACATAGGTTCCATCGGGGTTGCGCTGGTAGCCATTGTACTCCCCTCCTGTAACATAAGTACCGTCGGGGTTTTTCATGAACCCGTCGTACCCTCCACCCAGCTCATAAGTGCCGTCCGGGTTTCGCTGCCAGCCATCAAAACAACCACCGAGTACATAAGTGCCGTCCGGGTTTTTTTTCCAGCCGTTGTATTGGGCATCACAAATGCTGAATGCCGGAAAAAGAAAGGAAAACAGGCAAATAGCGATCAATCCTTTTTCCTTTTTTACTGTAATGCTTTTCATGTGTAACAAGTTACGCACTCTGCAGAAAAAATAAACATCTGCCATAAAATTTATAAGATAAGGTAATTATTATCTTTTATGATCAGATCAAATCCGCCGTACACCCTCCTCTGCACAGGTTATGAAGATATCCGGTAAGTATCCGATCCTTTCCCCGTAATATGCAGTAAGTTTTATTGTAAAATCCTCCACCTGCGGTTTTTTGACCAGTGCAATGGCACAGCCGCCAAATCCCGCCCCTGTCATCCGTGCGCCAATGCAGCCCGAATAGGTTTTGCAGAAGTCAACGATCGTATCGAGCTCCTTCCCGGATACTTCATACAGGCTGCGCAGTGATTCATGCGAAGCATACATCAGTTTGCCAAAAGTTTCCAAATCCCCGGTCTGCAAGGCAAGGACCGCATCATGTACTCTTTGATTTTCGCTGATAACATGCAGCGCCCTTTTTTCCAGCACCGGGTTACTGATAAGTTCCCGGTACAATTCAAAAGCAGCCATATCCACATCACAGAGATGCTGCACATCCAGTTCCTGTTTCAGCAATTTCAGTGCTGCACCACACTCGGCAAACCGTTCATTGTATTTGGAATCGGCTAATAACCGCTGTTTGTTGCTATTGATAATAACCAGTGAATAATCCCCTGTTTGAAAAGGGAGGTATTCATATTCCAGTGTGTCGCAATTCAGTAATATGGCCTTGTCCTTTCTTCCCATGGCCACAGCAAACTGGTCCATGATGCCGCAGTTGACCCCCACAAACCTGTTCTCTGCTTCTTTACCAAGGATAGCGATCTGTTTTGCAGGAATATCCAGGCCAAATAGTTCACTGATGGCAAAGCCGGTCAGCACTTCAATGGATGCCGAGGAGGAAAGTCCTGCCCCGATGGGCAGATTGCCATAAAACAGCATATCCAGCCCCGACATGCCATAATTGTTTTCCAGCAACTGGTGGATGACCCCCAGCGGGTAATTGAACCATTTGTTGCCTGTTTTACTGTACGATGATTGCAGGTGCAGGTCAGCCAATTCAGGAAAATTAATACACTGAAACCGCAGCCGTTTATCCGTGTTCTTTGAAACGGCAAGGTAAGTGCCAAGCGTAATGGCGCAGGGCATCACCTGTCCCCCGTTATAATCAATATGCTCGCCGATCAGGTTTACCCGGCCGGGACAAAAGAAAACATGCTCCGGCAGTTTTGCAAATCGTTGTTCAAACTCTTTGCTAAGTTCATGTAGTTCCATCCGATGAATTGTCTTGTTTGCTTTTAAGTTTTTCATCCATTTCGTTCGGGCCGTAAACGCGGCCAAAGAAAGTATCCAGACCAAATCTTCTGCGGATATACTCGGCAAGGAAGATTCCTGCGACAGCACCAATAAACAACAACACATAAAGCAGGTTCTCATTTCCAATAGCAAATCCAATGATTCCAAAAAGTATAACCGGAGCTGCGAATGCCTGTAACCAGTATATGATAGTGACCAGCCACATAAATCAAGGTTGCAAAAAATAGTTCAACTC
>JANNUI010000387.1:0-8464 GCA_031395125.1 Chitinophagaceae bacterium
GTTGAGTAGCGAACAGAACGATGAAGAGTGCGACGCAACAGGCGATGATAGTAGCACAGAAGCTGGGAACCCACCTTCGCTTTTTAAATTAAAAGCTACGGCGGGCAGGCATAAATAATATATTTGCGCAAATTTTAAATCCCCCGCCAGCTGGCGGGGACAGGGGCATATGCAATTAACAAACAGGGCAAAACAGGTAGACCGGAAACCCATGACATTCCTGGAGAGCATTTATCTCTGGAATATCCTGAAGGGAATGGGTATTACCATCAGCCACCTGTTTAAAAAGAAGGCGACGATCAACTACCCGGAGCAAACAAGGACCTTTTCTAAAGTGTTCCGTGGTTTACATGTGCTGAACCGGGATGCAGAGGGAAGGGAAAATTGTACCGCCTGCGGTTTATGTGCGGTGGCATGCCCGGCAGAAGCGATCACGATGGAGGGGGCAGAAAGATTACCCGGTGAAGAGCATTTGTACCGTGAAGAAAAATATGCAGTGAAGTACGAGATAAACATGCTGCGCTGCATTTTCTGTGGCCTGTGTGAAGAGGCTTGCCCGAAAGATGCGATCTATTTGTCGCAAACCTTTGCACCGGCTAACTACGGACGAAAAGGATTTATTTATAAAAAAGAAGATCTCCTGATACCTCACCCCATACATGATAAAGAGGCGTATGAAAAAGCGTTGGGAAATAAGGCGTCAAAAAACTAAGAACAACTAACGGCATACGGGAATGAACATTACGCAAATACTATTCTGGTTTCTTTCGGTGGTGGCTATATTCAGCGCCCTGATGGTGATCACCAGCAAGAACCCTGTGTACAGTGTGCTGTGGCTGATCGTCACTTTTTTTGCTATTTCCGGTCATTATATTTTAATGAATGCCCAGTTCCTGGCCATTGTAAACATCATTGTCTATGCCGGCGCCATCATGGTGTTGTTCCTGTTTGTGATCATGCTGATGAACCTGAATAAGGAAACCGAGCCGCAGAAGAACCGTTGGCTGAAGATGGCGGGTGCGGTGGCAGGCGGATGCCTGTTGCTGGTGCTGGTGGCTGCATTGAAGGATACCGGCATCAAACAGCAGCAGGCCTTGGTGAATGAAGGCGGGATCGGGTTAATTAAAAACCTGGGAAAAGAATTATTCACCACCTATGTAGTGCCGTTTGAGATAAGCAGTGTGTTGTTTTTGAGTGCGATGGTGGGTGCGGTGGTGATTGGGAAGAAAGAATGAGAGAAGCTGTTAGCGAATAGCTGTTGGCTTTTAGCTAATAGCTAACAGCTAAAGGCTAAAAGCTAAATAGGATGCCGATCAATTATTACATATTTCTGTCTATCGCCTTATTTGCTATTGGCATTGTGGGTGTTCTGACACGCCGCAATGCGATCATCATTTTCATGTGCATTGAGCTGATGCTTAATGCGGTGAATTTGCTGCTGGTGGCATTTTCAAAAATGCACTACCTGAAAGCGATGGCGGCTGATGCAGCCACCACAGCGGGAACGGACGGTCAGTTATTTGTATTCTTCATCATGGTGGTGGCAGCGGCCGAGGTAAGTGTGGGGCTGGCCATTATTGTAATGATGTACCGGAATATTCATTCAGTGGATGTGAACTTTTTAAACAGGTTGAAACATTAGAGAAGCTGTTAGCTATTAGCCACAAGCTAAAAGCTAATAGCTAACAGTTTAAAAAAATGCAGAACGCTTTACAAATAGTTTACTGGATACCCCTGCTGCCGCTGATTGGTTTTCTTATCAATGGTTTGGGAAGAAAACAGTTGTCGAAATCAGCGATTGGTATCATTGGCTCAGGTGTCATTCTTGCCTCATTTGCACTCAGCATATGGGTGTTCATGCAGGTAAAGGGAGGGAATACCCAGGATGTGCATTATTTTGATTTTATAAGTGTTGGTTCGCTGAAGATCCCTTTTGCATTTAAGATCGACCAGCTCTCTTCTTTATTTCTTTTGATCATTACAGGAGTTGGGTTCCTCATTCATGTGTACTCCACTTCATATATGCAGGAGGAGAAGACGGAGCATTTCGGAAGATATTTTTCCTTCCTGAACCTTTTTATCTTCTCCATGTTGCTGCTGGTGATGGGCGCCAATTTCGTCATCATGTTCATCGGCTGGGAAGGAGTGGGGCTTTGTTCTTACCTGCTGATCGGTTACTGGTTCAAGAACCAGGAATACAATAAGGCGGCCAACAAGGCTTTTATCATGAACAGGATCGGTGACCTGGCTTTTCTCATTGCTATTTTCTGGCTGATCCAAAAACTGGGTACTGTTTCATACAGCGAGGTCTTTAGCGCAGCAAACCTGGCCAAACTGAAACCGTTTGATATAACCGCCATTACCTTATTGCTTTTTGCAGGCGCCACTGGTAAAAGTGCCCAGATACCGCTCTACACCTGGTTGCCCGATGCGATGGCTGGTCCGACTCCTGTTTCAGCACTCATCCATGCCGCTACGATGGTAACGGCCGGTATTTATATGATTGCCCGGAGCAATGTGCTGTATTCCATGTCGCATCTTACGATGGACATAGTGACCTATATCGGTTTAGCGACAGCCTTACTGGCTGCAACCATTGCGCTCAAACAGAATGATATTAAAAAAGTATTGGCTTATTCTACAGTGAGCCAGCTGGGGTTTATGTTCCTGGCATTAGGTTGCGGTGCTTATACGGCAGCTGTTTTTCATGTAATGACCCATGCCTTCTTCAAAGCCTTGTTGTTCCTCGGCAGTGGCAGTGTGATACATGCCATGAGCGGTGAGCAGGATATCCGGAATATGGGAGGACTGAGCAAGAAGCTCGAAATTACTTTTATTACATTTTTAATAGGATGTATTGCTATTGCCGGTATTCCGCCATTCAGCGGTTTCTTCTCCAAAGATGCTATCCTGTTAAGTGCATTTATAAAAAGCCCCCTGTTGTATGGTATTGCTTTGTTTACAGCCTTGCTTACCGCATACTATATGTTCCGGCTGCTGTTCATCACTTTCACCGGGAAGTTCAGGGGAACTGCTGAGCAGGAACATCACCTGCATGAAAGCCCGGCGACAATGACCATTACTTTAATAGTTCTTGCTGTTCTTTCCATCATTGGTGGTTTTGTGGGAATACCTGAAGTATTTATGCAGGGGGGTGATAAACTCAGCGGGTTCTTATCACCTGTTATAGCGGCGCAGGGTGAGCATCATGTTTCTCATTCCACCGAATATATACTGATGGGTTTATCAACAACTTTAGTCGTACTTATAATAATTTTTGCCTGGTTCAGGTTCAAACACTATCAACGTAGTGAAGCAACAGGCCTTGGCAAAGTGCTGGAGAATAAATGGTATGTGGATGAACTGTATGAGAAGATAATTGTAATCCCACTTCACCAGTTTGGCGGTTTCCTGAGATCAGTGATTGAAACGAAAGTAGTGGATGGGTTGGTGAATGGAGTAGGCAGGGCAGTTAACTACAGCAGCCGCCAGTTGCGTTTGCTGCAAAGCGGCCAGGTGGGTAGTTATGTATTACTGATGGTGCTGAGCATGGTAATAATATTTGTGGTTCAGTTCTTTTTGAGAAAATAGGCCCTCTATCCCGATAGCTATCGGGACCCCTGAAGGGGAGACCTGATACGGACACAAGAGAGAAAGAATAAACAAATGGAAAAAGAAAATTGAGTATGAAACAATATTTAATCAAAAAAATTAAATTCCCCTTTAGGCCCGCCCGGATGACCGGGTCGGACGGGGGTTAGGGGTATGATTCCTGTTTTACTGATATTAATTCCTTTGCTGGCTGGTTTTGGCACATTCTTTTTTAAAAATGAGAAGATCGCCAGATCATGGGCACTGTTTTCTGCTGTTGCCACATTGGCTGTTTCAGTGCTGGGATTAACCGTTTTAAGTGAGGAGAAATACCTGCAGCATAGCACCGAATGGTTAACTGCGCTCAACAGCAGTTTTTCTGTAAAGCTTGACGGCATGGGCCGGTTGCTTTGCCTGTTGAATGCGGTGGCTTACCCATTGGTTATTCTTTCTACCTGGAATAATTCTTATAAAAGGGCCCATAACTTTTTCGGCCTGATGCTGCTGGCCCAGGCGGGTATGATGGGGGTATTTGTTGCCAGCGATGCGCTGCTGTTTTATTTCTTCTGGGAACTGGCGCTGATTCCCATGTATTTTCTCTGCTCGCAGTGGGGCGGTGAGAAAAGAATACCCGTTACGTTCAAATTCTTTATCTACACATTTGCAGGCTCCCTGCTGATGCTGATCGGTATTATCTGGCTTCAGTCAAAAACTCCCGGGCAGTCTTTCTCCTTACAGGCCTTTTACGATCTTAATCTTCCGGCCGACCAGCAACAATGGGTATTCTGGCTGTTCTTTATTGCATTTGCTATCAAGATGCCGGTGTTTCCCTTTCATACCTGGCAGCCCGATACGTACGAACAGGCGCCAACCGCCACCACCATGATACTTAGCGGGGTAATGGTGAAGATGGGATTGTTTGGTATGCTGCGCTGGTTGTTCCCTGTTTTGCCGTTTGCATCATTTCAGTGGGCGGACTTTATTACGCCCCTTGCATTGATCGGCGCTTTATATGCAGCGCTGATCGCTATCCGGCAGGATGACCTGAAAAGATTAGTGGCGTACTCATCGATTGCCCATATTGGCCTGATGTGTGCCGCAGCATTTGCCCAGAACACAAGCGGCTTCCAGGGACTGATGATACAGATGTTCAACCATGGTATCAATATCATCGGGTTGTGGATAGTAGTGGAAATAACAGAAAGACAGTTTGGGACAAGAAAGATCTCTGAACTGGGTGGCATTGCCGGAAAAGCGCCGGCATTGACCATGATGCTGGTCATCATTGCGCTGGCTAATTTGGCATTGCCATTGACCAATGCCTTCCCGGGAGAATTCCTGATGTTCAACGGTATCTTCAGTTCCGTAACAGCGTATAATATATGGTTCATTGTGCTGGCAGGCCTGGGTATCATCCTGGGCGCTGTTTATACACTGAATATGATACGTAAAGTGTTTTACGGAGAGGCGAATGAACTGACCATGCAGGCAAGAGATATTTCCTGGAACGGGAAGGTAGTACTGGGGCTCATTGTGATCCTGATCTTTGTACTGGGTATTTACCCGCAGCTCTTGTTAAATGAAACAGCAACTGCAGCGGGAGCCCTGAATGAAAAATTTGACTTCATCCGGCAGAGCCTGCTGGAGCAAAAGAGGCAATAAGTTATGAACGTATTAATATTATCGGCTGTATTGGGTGTGATCATGATGTTCAGCAGTTTCCTGCTGAAAAGCAAGGCATCTGTCCGTAATCTTGCCATTGGGGGAATGGGACTGTTGTTGCTGATGAATATCCTTGAAATGTCCGGTACCAGGTTCTTTGAGGTGAATACCTATGGCATGATACATTTCGACAGGTTTGCCCTGCTCTTTAATACGGTAGCCATTCTTTCAACGTTTATCTATATGCTGCTGTCCGCACGGGATATGGAAAAAGTAGGTATCAACTATGCGGAGTATTTTGCCCTTCTTTTTTTCATCATCTGCGGCATCACCCTCGTTTCTTCTTTTAAATCATTGCTGATACTGTTCCTCGGTATCGAGATCATTTCCATACCACTTTATATCCTTACCGGCAGTGATAAAAGAAACCTGAAAAGCAACGAGGCATCGCTGAAGTATTTCCTGCTGGGGGCTTTTTCCACCGGGCTCATGCTGATGGGTATTGCGCTGGTTTATGGTTCCATGGGCTCTTTTTCCATTAATATCAGGATCGGTGCTGGCCAGGGGCCCGATGCATTACTGATTGCAGGCATCCTGCTGCTCCTGTTTTCTATGTCATTCAAGGCATCGCTGGCGCCTTTCCATTTCTGGACACCTGATGTGTATGACGGGGCCCCCACAGTTTTCACTTCCTTTATGGCGACGGTGGTCAAATCTGCTGTTTTCATTGCCTTTATCCGCCTGTTCGGGGATGGGTTTGGAATACTGCATCCGAGATGGCAGTTTATTGTTGCCCTCATCACGGTGGCCACACTTTTCATAGGTAATATAACCGCCGTTTTCCAGCAAAGTGTGAAAAGGATGCTGGCCTACTCCAGTATTGCACAGGCCGGTTTTATGATGCTGGCTTTATTTGCCATGAATACAGAAGCGAAAGAAGGACTTCTCCTTTATACAGTGGCATACAGCTTTGCCACCATCGGCATATTTGCGGTACTGATAAAAATGAGCGACTATACTTTCAGCGGTTTTAATGGTTTTGCAAAGCACCAGCCCTTGCTGGCGGCTACTACCACCATTTTTCTATTATCACTGGCGGGTATTCCGCTTACCGCAGGCTTCCTCTCCAAATTTTACATGCTGAAAGCGACACTTGCTGCAGATAAAACACTTTGGTTAGTCATTTTTGCAGTGCTGATGGCTGCCATCTCCGTTTATTATTACTTCCGCGTGATACAAGCCATGTATTTTAAAGAAGGCGACGATCCCGGGATAAAGGCCAGTCCTGTTTTCAAATGGACACTGGTATTTCTTGCTGCAGCGATCATTCTGCTGGGCATCTTCCCCAACCTGCTGCTGAACTGGGTTTATTTCTGATGGTCTGACCCCCTTTTAGCGGGACAGGCTTTCCAGATGTGAGCAGTAAGTTTTTCTGTGCTCTGACGGTCCCGTCTGACCATTAAGTAGTATTATATTTGTTACCAGGTCAGACCGGGACGGTCAGACCAAGTTACCATGAATTCCCGTGATATCCTCTCATTGGCTTTTCGCACCGTGCGTAGCAACAAATTGCGGACAGGTCTCACTGTTTCTATCATCGCTTTCGGCATCATGGCGCTGATCGGCATCATCACCGCCATCAAGGCCATGAACCAGAAATTCACGGAGAGTTTTTCCACCATGGGGGCCAATGCCTTTACCGTCAGGTATAAGGAACGGAATATCCGGTTTGGCAACGATAATAATGATGAAGTAAAACTCTCTAAGAAAGGAAAGCGGAAAGAAAAAAAATCGAGCCTCGGCAAACGCATTACCAAAGACGAAGCAGAATATTTCGTGCAGCGTTATGATTTCCCTTCACTAAAAGGCATTTCTATTTTTGGCAACCGGAATAATATCCTCTCGCATGAAACCCGGAAAACAAGCCCGAATGTCTTGTTGTTCGGGGGAGATGAAAATTACCTGCAACTCAATGGCTT
The DNA here is from genome assembly GCA_031395125.1 of Chitinophagaceae bacterium. Classification (GTDB taxonomy): domain Bacteria; phylum Bacteroidota; class Bacteroidia; order Chitinophagales; family Chitinophagaceae; genus JJ008. The sequence goes on from JANNUI010000387.1 coordinate 7,233, forward strand.
TACCCTGCTGCTGGGCCGGAACCTGAACAGGCAGGATCTGCTGTCGGGCAGGAATGTATGCCTGCTGGGATATGATGTGGCCAAAAAATTATTTAAAGAAGGCGTGGAGAGGGCCGTCAATTCGGTTGTCCGTGTCAACAACATCCCTTACCGGGTGCTGGGTGTGCTGGAAAGCCGCGGCTCTTCCTTTGGTTTCAGCCGGGACAATGTGGTCATCTCCACCTATAACAATGTGGACAGGAATTTTCCTTCCGGTTTTTCTTTTGTGATCGGGGTAATGACCGGCGACCTGCTGAAGGTGGCCGAAGCGATGGGGGAGGCCGAAGGCATTTTCCGGGGGGTGCGTAAACTGAATACCACCGAAGAAAACAATTTTGTGATCGACCGGAGCGACAGTATAGCAGAAAAAGCAATGAACAGCCTGCGTTTTCTTACGGTGTCTGCCACGGTCATCGGTCTTATTACCCTGATCGGCGCTGCTATCGGGCTGATGAATATCATGCTGGTGGCAGTGTCTGAACGTACCCGGGAAGTGGGGCTGGTAAAAGCCATCGGGGGCAAGCGGCGTATGGTGAGCCGCCAGTTTTTGGTGGAGGCCATCATCATCAGTGTTCTGGGAGCCCTGTTTGGCATTATACTGGGGGTGGGAGTGGGAAACCTGTTCTCCATTGTTCTGAATACAGGATTTGTGGTGCCATGGAACTGGGTGCTGTATGGCATCATCATTTGTACGCTGGTGGGTTTACTCGCCGGTTTATACCCCGCCCTTAAAGCAGGCCGGCTCAACCCCATTGAAGCGCTGCGGTATGAATAAATAACAGCGAAAATCCCGATTGCTATCGGGGGGGTTCAATACCTCAGTACAGGCACAAATTTCTTATATATACGGCGTAGCCCCGGCCGGGCTTTCCTGGCGGTGCGAAGTCGCATTATTTTATTAATCACGGAGTTGCGTTGTTTAAAAAAATCCTTACCTTGACGCTCCTGTCTGAAAGTGTACTACATAGCTCACCAGCGCAGTAGTAAAAAATGAAGGATGGGGATTTTTGTATAATCTTTTTTCTTAGCATTGTACAAACTAACAGGAATAACATATCTAACATTTCAAAAAAACTAAAAAAACAAGATCATGGCAGAGATTAAACCAACTGCATCAGTTAAGGCTACGTCTGTTCAACCCAAAAAAAGCAGCAACGCTATTTCCTGGATCGCTCCGGTTGTATGTGTTATTG
>JANNUI010000406.1:0-2531 GCA_031395125.1 Chitinophagaceae bacterium
AATTCGTCCAGCAGGAAATCGCGTCCGGCCGGCCGCTGCCGGGCACCTATCCGCCCAATGCCGCCACCAAGGCGCGCTACGAGGAGTGGAAGCGAAAGCAATAATAGGAAAGGGCGGCCGCATGGAAAGTATCGCCGTCCGTAGTGCGGCCAAGGACCTCGCCTTGCGCCAGATCCGCCTCGTCGCGACGGGGTTCCTGCTACTGGCCGTCCTGATTTACTGCCTCTCGACGTTTTTCGGCCAGCTTCATCCGGCCATGGGGTACGTTGCGGCATTCAGCGAAGCTGCCGTGGTCGGCGCAATCGCAGACTGGTTCGCCGTGGTGGCGCTGTTCCGCCATCCCCTGAACCTGAAATTCATCCCGCATACCGCGATATTGCCGGCGAACAAGGCGCGCATCGCAAAGGGCCTGTCGGAGTTCATCCAGCACAACTTCCTGTCGTCCGAGGCCATCGTGGCGAAGATCGCCGAGATCGGCCCGGCCAACAAGCTGCGCGAATGGCTGCTCAAGCCCGCGAACGCGGAAGCAATCGCCGCGCTCGCGACGCGGTTTCTCTCCTATGGCATCAGCGTCTTCGATGACGAGCGGGTGCGCCGGTTCGTGCTTGCCACCGTGGCGGCAAAGTTGAAGGAGGTGGATGTCGCCGCGGCGGCCGCGCAGGTCCTGGATGTCCTCACCGAGAACAAGCGCCATCACGCGGTGCTGGACGAAGTATTGAGGCTGGTCGACCAGGCCATGGCCAGCGAGGAGACACGCGACTACATCGCAAAGGCTGTCGCAGCCGAAAGTCCGCTGATCGACGCCGTCAGGAGGATGGGCTGGCTACTCGATGAGACTATCGCGCGCAAGATCGTCAATGGCGTGGCGCGGACAATCGAGGAGGTGCGCGGCGACCCGGACCACGCCTTGCGCCGGCGCTTCGATGAATTCATCGCTTCCTACGTCGACAAGCTCAAGCGCGATGACGCCACGCGGCTGAAGGTCGAGGGCATCCGGGACGAAATGCTGCGGAATCCCGCCCTCGAAAACTACATCGGCGGCCTCTGGCGGGATCTTCGCGCATGGCTGGAGAGCGACCTCGCGGAACCCGGCTCGCGGGTGCATGGCGCGATCCTCGACATGGTCAACTCGATCGGCCAGAAGTTGGACGCGGATCCGGGCATCCAGCGCTGGATCGACGAGCAGATCCTCAAAGGGCTGCCGGCGCTCGTCGAGGGCAACCGGGCGGCAATCGGGAAGTTCGTCGAGGACCGGATCAACGAGTGGCACGACGAAAAATTTGTCGTCGAGATCGAGCGCGAGATCGGCCGGGACCTGCAATTCATCCGCATCAACGGAACCATCGTAGGCGGACTCGTCGGCCTGCTGATCTACAGCGTGAGCCACGCCTTGAGGTAATGCTCCAGGCACCGGGGAGGCGCCTGGGTACGGCAACAGCCTTAGTTCGTCTTGATCTCGATGTTGTTCTCGACCGTCGCCACGCCCTTGACGCCGCGCGCGATCGTTTCGGCCCGCGACTTGTCGGCGGAGGTCTTGGCGGTGCCGCTCAGCACCACGTTGCCGGATTTCTCGGTATCGACGGAGACCTTGACGAGCGTCGAAGGCTTTTCCTTGGCCAACTCCGCCTTGATCTGGGTCGTGATCGCCGAGTCCTTGACGAACTCGCGCGCCGCGGCACGTTTCTCCTGGCTGAACGCTGTGGTCGACAGCAGCAGCCCGGCTACTACGCAAGCACCGATCAGTTTCGCTTTGTTCATGTGCGTCTCCTCATGCGTTGAAATGACCGGGCATGATGGGCGAACGCGGATTCGGGCATAGGTGCGGGAGCGCACATAGCCGGCCTGCAGAAGTTACACTGTTGCCCCTCATGACCCTCCGCCCTCTCGGCCGATCCGGCCTGCGCATCATGCCGGTCGTCTTCGGCGCCAACGTCTTTGGCTGGACCGTGGACCAGCCGACCGCCATCAGGTTACTGGATCGCTTCGTCGACGGCGGCCTGAATGCCATCGACACGGCCGATGTGTATTCCCGCTGGGTTCCGGGAAACAAAGGCGGCGAATCGGAAACGATGATCGGACACTGGCTCAAGGCCTCGCCCGCGCGACGCGCCCAGGTCGTGCTCATCACGAAGGTGGGCATGGCACCGGGGCCCGACGGCAAGGGACTCTCGGCGAAGAGCATCGCCGCAGGCGTCGAGGCATCGCTGCACCGCCTGCAGACGGACCGCATTGATCTTTACCTCAGCCACAAGCCGGAGGCCGCGACCCCGATCGAGGAAACACTGCGCGCTTACGAATCCCTCATCCACGCCGGAAAGGTGAGGGCGATCGGAAGCTCGAACTCGACCGCGCCCAGCCTGCGCGAGGCGCTCGACACGGCGGCGGAATCGAAGCTGCCGCGTTACGAGGTCGAGCAGCCCGAATACAACCTTTGCGAGCGCGGGAAATTCGAAGGTCCGCTACGCGACCTGTGCATTGCTGAAGGCCTCGGGGTCATCGTCTACTACAGCCTCGCCTCGGGTTTCCTCTCG
>JANNUI010000408.1:0-2281 GCA_031395125.1 Chitinophagaceae bacterium
GAAAGCCATATCAACTGGTATCACAATGTGATGGAGCTGCTCCGTGACTGGTATTTTGTACAGGCATCACCCATTGATGCCGGGGCAAGAAAAATGCTGTTTGATGATGAACTGATGGGGCAACTCATTCGTTTCGTTTCATCACATGAAGTGGGGCATACGCTTGGTCTTCGCCATAACTATGGTTCCAGCTCTTCGGTTCCTGTCGAAAATCTCCGGAACAAAACATGGGTGGAGGCCAACGGGCACACACCCTCCATCATGGATTATGCCCGGTTCAACTATGTGGCGCAGCCGGAAGATAATATCAGCCGCCCCGGTATTTTCCCCCGCATTGGCGATTATGACAACTGGGCCATCGAGTGGGGATATAAAAGATTTATGCAGTTCAATTCACCAGAGGCAGAAGAAGGACACCTGAACAAATGGGTGATAGAAAGGTTGAAGGATAAGCGTCTTTGGTTTGGTACAGAATCCAACCCCGACGATCCACGCAGCCAGAGTGAGCAGGTAGGTGATGATGCTATGAAAGGGAGCCTGTATGGCGTTAAAAACCTGCAGCGCATTGTACCCAACCTGGTTGAATGGACCAGGCAACCCAATAAAGATTATACCAGTTTGCGGAATCTGTACAACCAGGTTTCAGGCCAGTTTGGCCGTTACATAGGTCATGTGGCTAAATATGTGGGAGGTATTATGGAAACCCCAAGGATGGTGGAAGAGGCAGGGTCGGTATATGAGATCGTTCCTGAAGCAAAACAGAAAGAAGCAGTTGACTTTATCAATAAACAATTATTTGCTACTCCCAACTGGCTCATTAACCAGGATATTTTCGGCAAGACAGGGGAGAGCGGACCCAGGGTGATCGGCAATCTGCAGGATAATACCCTTGGCCGTTTACTCGGCAGCCGCAACCTGCTCAAATTAGTGGATGCAGAAGCAGCACTTGGGAACAATGCTTACCAGATAACCGAACTGTTGAGCGACCTTAGGAAAGGCATTTGGAGTGAGCTCGCAGCCCGTAAGCCTATCGATATCTACCGGCGCAATCTTCAGAAATCCTATGTGAACAGTTTAATTAGCCTGGTTGCCCCGGTAGCCCCGTCCACTACCACCGTGGGTAGTTTCACCATTACCACCGGAAGCGGCGCTGCTGATAAGTCCGATATGAAAAGTGTGGTGATGGCCCACCTGGCATCACTTCGGACCGAGATTGTAGCTGCTACAGCTGCCATTGCAGACCCCATGAGCAAATATCATCTGCAGGATGTCGCAAAAAGAATAGATAAAGCCCTGAATCCTAAAGATTAAACAGGGTTATAGCATAATTTCCGGGAAGAAGAAGGTTTCAAAAAATCTTCCTCTTTTTGTTACCCATCGTTTTGCCGGACAGCAGCATGACCCTATCTTTGCACTCCGAAAAATTCAGAACTCTGAGCTTGCGAAGAGGAAGGAGAAAAAAAACGGCAGTTCTTTAGATCCCGATGCTATCGGGAGGATTCCTGAAGAGGTTCGACAAAGGTCCCCCTGTGGGGAATGCCTCTAGGGTGAACAATTAAATACAGGTAAAATGCCTAAAGTAAAAACGAATTCCAGCGCCAAAAAACGCTTTAAAGTGACGGCGACCGGGAAAATCATGCACCAGAAAAGTTTCAAGCGTCATATCCTGACGAAGAAATCCAAGAAAAGAAAAAGGAACATGCGGAAAGACGGAACAGTTGCAAAATCACATATTGATTTTGTAAAACGCCTTTTGCGCCTCAGGTAAGTAGTTCAGGTCAAATAAGTCATATGAGTCATACCAGCGACTCCGGCTTAAATGACCAGCATAACTTGTATGACCCTCCCGATAGCTATCGGGATGAATTTCTGACTAACAAAATTTTTCCCGAAGGGATTCTCCAAAGGAGTCAATGACCTTCGAACAAATTTAAACTCTTTGCAATATGCCCCGTTCAGTAAACTCTGCCGCCAGCAAGGCCCGCAGGAAAAGAATTTTAAAAGAAGCCAAAGGCTTTTACGGCAAACGTAAAAACGTATATACCGTTGCCAAAAACGTTTTAGAAAAAGGACAAACCTATGCATATGTAGGCCGTAAACTCAAGAAAAGAGAATACCGCGGCTTATGGATTGCACGTATTAACGCAGCAGTAAGGGCAGAGGGATTGACTTATAGCGAATTTTTTACAAATGTAATTGATTGAAAAATATTTATGCATAAAAAAACCGTTCCACTTTATTGGGGAACGGCCTTACTAAATTGTTGCTACAGCATTATTTT
>JANNUI010000463.1:0-5384 GCA_031395125.1 Chitinophagaceae bacterium
GGAAGTAAACATCATTGACAGGGCAGGGGTGTGCTGGCATTTTGTGCAGCAATAGAGATGCCCCGCTGTCAGCCCTGGTAGCTGTTCCCCGCTCCCGATAGTCCTGAGTGTATCGAAGGATCGGGACTGGGGGCAGGTTTACCTGCCGTAGGCAGGCAGGCTCCAGCTGTCCGTAGTGTTTCATTAATATAAAAAAGTTGAACGTTGGCCTGAGTTTGCAACTCAGGACCGGCTTTATAAAAGCCGTCAAACCAACAATCTGCAAGAACTGTCAAACCGGAAAAAAACTTTATATCTGGTGTTTTCCTGATTGACAAAACATTGACCGTAGGTACATTTAACCAATTACAAAACAGTAATGTTTAAGGTTAGTTTGGTTGGCAAGACCTTAGTTGCAAACTAAGGCCAGCTTTCCTAAAGCATATAGCTTACTATGGGTATCGGTGGTTATAAGATCAGGAACAAAGATGCTATTCACTTTATAACATTTGCTGTGGTCGAGTGGGTCGATGTATTTACAAGAAAAGAATATCGTGATATTGTTGTAGACAGCATCCGGCATTGCCAGCAGGAGAGAGGTTTATTGCTTCATGCCTGGTGCATGATGAGCAACCATATCCATCTTGTAGTATCTGCAACAAATGATGATATCAGCGAGATCCTGCGTGACTTTAAGAAATTTACGAGCAAACAGATCATTAAAGCCATTGAAACCAATCAACAGGAAAGCAGGAGGGAATGGATGCTGAACATATTCAGGCAACAAGGAGAAAAAAACAGCCGTAATACCAACTACCAGTTTTGGCGGCAGGATAATCACCCAAAAGAATTATTCAGCTCAGGCTTTACAGTACAAAAGTTGAACTACATCCATAACAATCCCGTAGAAGCAGGCATTGTTGACAAAGCAGAGGAATATTTATACAGCAGTGCAAGGGATTATCACAACGGAAAGAAGTGTGGTTTGCTGGATTTGCTGTTTTTATAGAAGCTTACAACAAACTCATGATAGCCGGGATGAGTTTATTCCAGCTCGTAAAAGGCAACGAAGTCTTGATATTCACAATTATGGCTGGTCATAATTTTCCGCCTTGGCAGGTGTTCGATAAAAAATAACACGCCGTGGCCGGTGTACTGAGCTCTGAGCTTGTCAAAGAGTCGAAGTATCTCCACCGACCACACTTCTTTAAATAATCTAATTTATGGCGGGTGAGAACACCCGCAAGGGCGGAGGAAGAAAAATACCAACCATGCCGCAAAACTTTCTTTACTTTTAGCTTTAAGTTATTTTAATAATTCCCCTAATACTATTGATCTATGATAAAAAGATTTCTACCCGCAGTTGTAATTATTTCCGGGCTTTGCATTCTTACAACATCCTGTGGTAAACATATTTATGTTTTGAGTGGTAAGGAGATAAACAGATATGCCGAAAAAGCAAAAGAGCCCAATCTTAAATCATTTGTAGAATATAATAATGGGGATACAATAAAAGGAGCCAGTTTAGAAAAGAAACATAATAAGTTAACCGGGAAAAAAACCTGGCTGATGGATGACAAAGAAATTCCACTGAATGAAATAAGATCATACCAGGATAACTATGGGTACAGAATTGACAAGTATTCAAGAATATTAAAAGGTAAAATGAGCCTTTATCTGTACCAGGTAGATGATTCACGCCTGGTTACCACTATGAACACTTCCACATTGACTTCCAGTAGTCATATGGAGGGGGGTACTCACACATCTTTTTATATGGAACTGGCAGGTCCGATCCAGGTAATAACTTTAAATTCTTTAAACCAGGCGATGAAAAATTGCCAGTCTGCAATAAAGCAGGTAAATGAAGAGTTTAAAAATACAGCATGGCAAAAAAACCCTTCGTATCCTATTAATGATTACAGGGCACTTATCAGGATAATTAATATTTATAATAACTGCAATTAGGTTTCATCCCTCCCGCTGTCCGTAGTGTTCCATAAATAAAAAAAACTGAATCATTGTCCTGAGTTTCCCAGCTGTCCATACTGTTCCATTAATACAAAAAGGTTGAACGTTGTCCTGAGTTTACAACTCAGGACCGGCTTTATAAAAGCCGTCAAACCCCAATCTTCAGCCACTACCAAGCCAGAAAAAAAGCTTTATATCTGGTGTTTTCCTGATTGACAAAATATTGACCATAGGTACATTTACCCTGCTGTCCGTAGTCTGCCTCCGGCAGATAAATGTTCCATAAATAAAAAATCTCGAATGGTTGGCCTGAGTTTCTCCGCTATCCGTAGCCTGCCCTGACCCTGAGGCCGGGTTTCCTCTGCCAAACACCGGTTTCCGGCAACTTCAAAACAATTTTACCAGTTATTTCAATTTCTTCTTAGATTTAACTGCGATCCTCCCTGCGCAAATGCTCTGATTTTTAAAACAATTAAAAGATCATTTATGAAAAAGCAACCCTGCGGCTGGCTTATGCTGGCTATTTTCATTTCGATTTCCTTTGTCGCCTGTAAAGACAAAGGCAAGGGAGAGGGGAAAGAAACAACAACCGATTCGACTACCGCCCCAACTGACAACAACAATACAGCCGGTATGGATGCTGTAACGGTAGGGCCGGACCTTTACAAAGTAGTGGCCGACACACTCGGCATCCGCATGGTTGAAGTGCTGTATAAACCCGGCGATTCATCGGCCCTGCACTGGCATCCGGACTATGCCGTTTATGCCATAGAAGGAGGTGCTGCTACATTTTATGCTAAAGACGGGAGCAGTATGGTGAATGAAATGAAACAAGGGGTAACGATGATCAGACCCGGTGAATGGCATAGCGTAAAAAATAACGGCAAGACCAACATACATGTGATGCTGGTGGAAGTGAACCGTAGCGGCGCAGCTGCTCCGGGCGATGCCGCACTTGACGCAACAAAAGTTTCACCTGAACTCTACAGCGTGAAAAATGATACCATGGGGATCCGGGTTACTGCAGTCAACTACAAACCCGGTCAATCCTCCGGGTTACATTGGCATCCGGATGGAGCCCTTTATGTAATTGATCCCGGAACAGGTGAGTTTACAGAAAATGACGGAAGCAAAAGAGTGGTGGACATGCAAAAAGGAATGGCCATGATAGTACCAAGCGATACACATAGTGTCAAAAATACCGGTAAGACAACGATGAGAGCTATCCTGGTGGAAGTGTACAGGGCGATGAAATAAATATTGCTGAAGCAACAAGTTGAAGAAGGTCATGTAGTAATGCATGGCTTTCTTTTTTGGCTGTCCGTAGTCTGCCTCCGGCAGGTAAACGGGCAGGCAGGTGTTCCGAAATATCCGGTACAAGTGCAACTCTCGAGGGTAGGAAACAGCAGTCCCGCATAAAAGTTGTCATTTGTTATCTTTATCCACACAAAATATCAGCTATGAAATTTCTTTCTCTCAGGCCTTTTGTTCTCCGCCTTGGCAGGTGTTCGGTAATGTAACACGCCGTGGCCGGTGTTTTTCTTCCCCGACCAACAAATTAAGTATACCCAACCGCCACAGCATAAAATAATTTAACAAGCAGTTCCGGCTTTAGCATGCCTCTTTCAACTACTTTTACCTGCTTGTGCATAAACATTTATTTACACCGTCTCTATGGTTTTAAAAATACTTACTGTAGCAGGCCTGGCTACTTTCGAAATATACGCTGCTATCCCCGCAGGATTTGCTTTTGGACTTTCTCCCTGGATGATTTTTTTTGCCAGCCTTACCGGTGGTCTGGCAGGAGCCATTGTTGCAGTTTTTTTAGGCGATAAGATCAGGGCCTTCTTTCATAAAAAGAAACCAGTAAAGGACCAAACAAAAAAACACCCGGTAATAACAAGGCTATGGAATAAATATGGTATTGCCGGCCTTGGCATTTTAGGTACAGTTACAGTGGGGGCACCCATAAGTATTGCAGTAGGAACAGGGTTAAATGTGAATCTCAAAAAATTACTTGTCTGGTGTTGCCTTGGTGTTATAATCCGGTGCAGCTTATTTACCGTTATCGGTCATTATGGGCTTCAGTTAGTATAAAACAAAATTGCGTTTCCCGCCCCGACAGGTGTTCGGTAATAAATAACCTGCCTACCGGCAGGCAGGCAGGCCGTGGTCGGTGTTTCTTCCACCGACCACATGAGTTAAGGACACTCAGCCCTTATCGCCTGTAATTCTTTCTTAGCATCTCACTAAAACCATGTTATTTATCTACCAACCTCATCCTGTAAGCATTCATCGCCGTCTTCCCTAATTTCCTGATCAACCTGTAGTTCACAATTACCCCCACAGGAGCACCTATTACAGGTACCAGTTGCGCCATTTTTGCCAGGTCAATATAGTCACGATATTCCTGCTGGAAATTGCGCCAGTCAAATTTGCTGATATCATCAGGTAGCTGCTGCTTTTTATTGTCCCAGTCAGTCATTTTCAGGTACACAGATTTCCGGTGTTCATCACTGGAAAAGGCCAGTTCAAAGATGTGCAGGAGATAGACCCGTTCCTTGTAATCATCCATATCGAAGCCATAGAGGTTGGCAATCTCGAACAGCAATTTGAGTTTGATGCCAATTAAAATAGGAAATTCCGCCAGCCCGAGTAATATCCCCCCGGCGCCCGTGATGCCACCTTCAACCGCGGCCGTATTTCGATAGTTCTCTATTTTTTTTAGAATGCCCGCTTCCTGTTCCTGGAAGTTGATATAAAGAGTAGGCTCCCCGGTTGTATATTTTGCGCCAAATAAAACACCCCGGATAAGTTGTTTAACGGTGGTCGTAATGGCCATGTGCACCATTTCAGGGATCCAGGAATTGATCTTTCCCTGTATCCTTTTAGAAAGTTTACTGAACAGGGAAGGTCTGCTTAGCATTTTTTTCTGCCAGGCTTTCAATTCCTTTCTTACATGAATCTCATACTCACTTTTCATACTTCAGGGCTATTTGAGCAAAGATACTTTACCTCCGCTGTGCGCTTTTTTTACGCCGTGGTTGCTGTACTGAGCTTGCCTGCCCCGAACCCGATGCGGGGTCGAAGTATCTCCACCGACCAAATGAATTAAGGATACCCAACCGCATTCTACCTCCTTCACCATGGCTCTAAACTTTATATTTCTTCCGTTAAACGAGCTTCTTCGTCCACCTGCACAAAAATACCTGCGGCCGGGTATAAACTAATGTAGCTTTCAACATCAGCAAATTCATTATGCAAATGAAAACAGTTTCAAATCAGGCCGTCAGCAAAGTCTTGTTTATTGGATGCTTATTTTTATTTGTCTGCTTCGGCCATTTGCAGGCCCAAACAACAAACAATAAAAAAATACCGGTGCTTGAACTGAAAGGCAATGGCTATGAAAGAGGGTTGCAACATGGCACAGCATT
>JANNUI010000514.1:0-1743 GCA_031395125.1 Chitinophagaceae bacterium
GAAAGTGAAATTGATTTCAATAAGGAAGAGGTGATGGATATCTGCTTTAAAAGTATCCCTGAGATCCGCCATTCTCTTCACTCGCAGCCCCGGCAATTCACCGCCTGGTTTCGACTGGCCTTTCCCCGGATAGAAAGCTGGTGGGAGCAGGCTTACAATAATAAACTAACATAACTTTGCTTTGATGAATGCAGTGTATTACATATTGGTGCTGTGGGCAACATTCGTCATTATGGAAGGCATTACCTGGTGTACGCACCGGTTTGTAATGCATGGTTTTTTATGGTACCTTCATAAGGACCATCACCAGGTGCGGCCGGGCATTTTTGAAAAGAATGATCTGTTTGCCTTCATCTTTGCTGTTCCCAGTTTCTTACTTATCTATTTCGGCACCTATGATCATATATGGTGGCTACAGGCCATTGGGTTTGGGGTCATGGCTTACGGATTTGCCTACTTCATGGTGCATGATGTCATTATCCATCAGCGTTTCAAATGGTTTTCACGGAGCAATCATACGTATGTCAGGGCCATACGCTGGGCACATAAGATGCACCACAAACACCTGGATAAGCATCATGGAGAAAGTTTTGGTTTTTTATTTGTTAGCAGGAAATACTGGAACAAGGTGCGCCGGGATAAAAAACTGATGGCTGGTGCGGCAAAAGTGGAATATGCCCCGGAAAAGGAAACCCCCGGCCCCTAAAGGGGAGTAAAAGGGAGTTTTATAACTTCAACATATTCTTGCGGCTTTAGTTATCACTTGTAAACAAATGTATGCTCGAACCTAAGTACCCCTTTAGGGGACAGGGGCACTATGATTACATCATTGCCGGGGCCGGTTGTGCCGGGCTCAGCCTTGCCCTGCACCTGATCGCATCAGGAAAATTTTCTGATAAGAAGATACTGATCGCAGATAAGGATAATAAACGGAACAATGACCGCACCTGGTCATTCTGGGAAACGGCACCCGGTCTTTTTGAGACTGTCGTATTCCGCAGGTGGAAGAAGACATGGTTTCATGGCCCCGGTTTCTCCCGGTTGCTTGAACTTTCACCTTACGAGTATAAGATGATCCGTGGTATTGATTTTTATGAGCACTGTTTATCGGTTATCCGGCAGCATCCCAATTTTGAGATCCGGTCAGGAGAAATAAGATCTGTAACCAATGAAGGGAATTATGCTGTAGTTCAGCTCAACGATGAGAAAATAACGGCAGATAACGTATTCAATAGTATTCTTTTCGAAAAACCGGAATTGCAAAAAAAAGAGTATTACCTGCAGCAACATTTTAAAGGATGGATCATTGAAACGCCAACCCCGGTTTTTGACCCTGGTGAAGCGACACTGATGGATTTCAGAACCGATCAACGGCATGGTACAACTTTTATCTATGTAAAACCTTTTTCGGCCACCAAAGCCCTTGTGGAATATACTTTGTTCACTGAGCAGCTGCTTTCCCCGGGGGAGTATGAGGCGGGGCTTAGAGAGTATATCAGCCATGTCATCGGAATTCAGGCGTATACAGTTATTGAAGAAGAGAACGGTATCATCCCGATGACCAATTACAAATTTCCGGTTGTGAACGGACGGGTCATTCATATCGGAACAGCAGGGGGGCAGACCAAAGCTTCAAGTGGTTATACTTTCCGGTTTATCCAGAGACATTCAGCCAGGCTGGTAGAAAACATGGTAAAAAGAGGGAACCCCTTTATTCCAAAGCCAGGGGGAGCCCGCCGTTTC
>JANNUI010000535.1:0-3557 GCA_031395125.1 Chitinophagaceae bacterium
CAGCAGCGGGTAATGGGTGCATCCCAGCAGTATAACATCAATATCCTCCCCTTTTTCAAAAATATTATGCAGGTTTTTTTTGATGAAATAATCAGCACCGTGGCTGCTGTATTCATTATTTTCAGCCAATGGCACCCACATGGGGCATGCCTCCTGGTAGACCTTCAGCATCGGAAAAAATTTGCCTATCTCCATCGGGTATGATTCGGAGGCCACCGTTCCGCTGGTGGCCAGCACACCTACACTTCCTGTTTCAGAAAAGCTGCCGACGATCTCTGCGGTAGGCCTGATGACCCCCAGCACTCTTTTTTCCGGCGCTATTCCGGGTATATCGTTTTGCTGAATGGTCCTCAATGCCTTGGCTGATGCAGTATTACAGGCCAGGATGACAAGAGAACATCCTTTGTCAAAAAACCATTTCACACATTCCAATGTGTAATGATACACTGTATCGAAAGAGCGGTTGCCATAGGGCGCCCTTGCATTATCACCTAGATACAAATAATCATACTGCGGAAGCTTGTTTACTATTTCCTTTAAGACGGTAAGGCCTCCGTAGCCCGAATCAAACACACCTATGGGTGATGGTTGCTGCATACTGCAAATGTAGTTTGGCTGGAGAATAAAATACCCTCCCGGTTAAGCGGAAGGGTATTTAAAATAAGATCTTCAAAAGCAGCATTATTTCCCGGTGGGCTTCGGCAATATCACTTTCAGCCTGGCCGCCACAGCTGATATCATATCGTCACCATCAGGCGCCACCAATAAGGATTCTTTGCTCAGAACATGGGTATACCCTTTTTCTTTGGCCACCTGCTTAATGGCTGTATAGACTCTATCATAAATAGGGGCAAGCAGTTCATTCTGCCGGGCTTCAAGCGCCTGGTTGACGATGGTCTGCCAGTTCTGTATCTGGTAGATCAGGGAAGGAAGCTCTTCTTCAATTTGCTTTCTTACTGCCGCGGGTGCTGGTTTTACCGAATCCCTGTACACACTGTCTTTATACTGGTAGAGCGAAACGATCTGCGCATACCGGGGATTGATGGAATCACTCTGGTACTTTTCCAGCAAGGAATCAATTTTTAATGTCTCGGGCATTACCCGCACCATATTGTCAATACTAATGTAACCGATCTTGGTCTGGGCACCTGCATCTCCTGCCATCAGAAGGCCCAGGGCAAGCACACCTGCGGAAAAGAATTTTTTCATTTGTTTTGTTTTAAGTGGCCGGGATACCCGGCGCAGTTATTCTTGGTTAAGTAGATTCTTTTTATTCTGGATTCGTTGCCTGCTTTCAGGCAGAGTTTTGTTTTCTTTAACAGTTATAAATCAATTTTTTACACCCAGGTCTTTCAGTACATCTTCGCTCTTGTCCAGTTTGGGGTCGGCAAAGATAATGGTAATTCCCTCACTTTTATCCAGCACAAAATCATAGCCCCGGCTTACGGCCATCTTCTGAACGGCATTGTAAACCTTGTCCTGAATGGGTTTTACCAGTTCTTGTCTTTTCTTGAATAAGTCACCCTCGAAACCAAAACGCTTGCGCTGCAGGTCCCGCAATTCTTTTTCCTTGTTGAACAGTTGGTCTTCCCTTTTTTTCTTCAGATCATCACTTAGCATTACCTGCTCGGCTTCATAGTCTTTGTACATTTTGTCCAGCTGGTCCTGTTTCCCGTCAATATCTTTTTGCCAGTCGGCGGTAATATCGTCCAATTGTTTCTGTGCCTGTTTATAATCCGGCATCTTGTCCAATATGTAGCGGGTATCAATGATGGCATACTTTTGAGAAAATCCCAAAAGGCCAAATCCCAAAAAACAAATAAGAAAGAGACTCTTTTTCATACTTATGGAATTTGTGATTTAATAATTTGGTCCCGGCCCTTCGCCTTTTGCTCAGGGCTATCGGGATTACGTTTTTTTTATTCCGGTTCAAAGCCCAGCATGAAGGTAAAGCGGGATGCAGCTTTCAGCCCCGGGGTGGTTGAGTTCATTCTGTCAAGACCTATGCCATAGTCAAAGCCAAGCAGGCCAAACATGGGCAGAAAGAAACGCATCCCCACTCCCACACTTCTGCGCAGGCGGAAGGGATTGTAATCTTTGTAATCGAACCATCCATTAGCCGCTTCAAAAAAGGTCAGTGCATAAATCGTACTGCTGGGGCTGGTCACCAGCGGAAATCTCAACTCAAGCTGATACTTATTAAAGATGGTAAAGAATTGCGTGGCATTTTGCTGATCCGGGTTAATGGAGGGGTTAGAATTCTGGTAAACAGGGTAGCCACGGTGTGCGATGATATCATAACCAAGCAGACCAAAGTTGTTCGTGAGCCCGGCATCCCCCACCTGGAACCTTTCGAAAGGTGAGTAGTCAAGCTTCCTGTTATAGCGACCCATGAAACCGTACTTGGCGGCGATCTTCAGCACAAACTGTCTGGTTTTTTCAGCTCCCATCGGTTTGCCAAGAGGCACATACCATTCGGCGTTGAACCTCCATTTGTGATACTCTGGATTCTTGTATTTGTTGTCAGATTTCTCAATGTTTTTATTCAGCAGCGAATACGGCGGGGTGAACTGAACACTGGCCATAAAGTTGGAACCGCTTCTCGGGAAAATGGGATCATACACCGAAGAACGCTGCAGGGTGATCTTGGCGCTGATGTTATTGGATATGCCGGTCTTGAAGTTCTGGTCAAATATGGGATAGTTCAGCAGCTTATATTGAGTGAAGTTGATCGTGTAAATAAGATTGAAATAATCATCAGGCCATTTCAGCTGCTTGCCCAGTGCGATGGAAAGCCCGGTTGTTTTCAGGTAGTTAGAGTCCGATCTTGCCCTGTCAATCTGCCCGGTGAAGGGGTCAAAAGCATTGGAGAATTTACTACTGTTGATACCAATCGTAAATGAATTTCTTTTTTTACCACCCAGCCAGGGTTCGGTAAAGGAAAAGTTCATGGAACGATAGGCCACGCCATTGGACTGGTACCGTAAGCTGAGTTTTTGCCCGTCGCCGGTTGGCAGCGGATCCCATGCAGCTTTTTTAAAAATATTCCTGAGAGAAAAATTGTTGAAAGTGATACCAAGGGTTCCGGTAAGGCCAACTCCCCCGCCCCACCCGGCTGACAGTTCTAACTGATCGGATGATTTTTCTTCCAGTTTCCAGTTGATGTCCACCGTGCCGTCTTCAGCATTGGGCACCACTCCGGGGTTGATGGTTTCCTGGTTGAAGAAATTCAGGTTAGCCAGTTCCCGCTGAGAACGGATAAGATCAGACCGGCTGAAGAGTTCACCGGGCATCGTTCTCAATTCCCTTCTTATCACATGGTCTTTTGTTTTTTCATTGCCTGCGATCGTTACATTCTTCAGTCTTGCCTGCGGACCTTCGGTTATCCTAATCTCATAATCGATCGTATCATTATAAACGGCCATCTCCACCGGTTCAGCACGGAAGAAGAGATAGCCATCATCCATGTACAGCCCGCTGATGTCACCGCCTTCCTGTGATGCTTCCTTGCCCAGTCTCTTGCTCAGCACAGACATGTTGTAGATGTCCCCCTTATT
>JANNUI010000538.1:0-6699 GCA_031395125.1 Chitinophagaceae bacterium
ACCACTCTTGTAGTTGTCATCAAAGCGATAGCCCCGGTTTTTGGCCTTAGTAAAATATTTTCACCAATGGAATTAATGCCCGGGTTATCATACGGAGCAAAATCGCATGTGGCTGTAATAAATAATGGTAAACGGTTTGGATTATTCCAGTTGTTTACAATTCCCTGATCAAGAATAGTTTCTTCCGCAAGCCTGACCGAACCACCATGACCATTATAATTCCAAATAAGTGTGCCATTATAAACCTGGTTATTGATTGACAGATTAGCTTGCGGGTATTGACTGCCTCCCGGGCCACTTTCCTGCCGGAAAGCATCTAAATAAATTTTTTGCTGGTTTAAAACCGGGGCTGTTGTATTTGCAGTCGTCGTAATTATTTCTGCATCCTGCAGATGCAGGTTATTATCTTCATCGTCTGCAATAAAAGTGAGGTTATTTCTCCATGGCCCCAGGCTCTGCGCCGAATAGTAGGCCTCCAGTTTGTCGGCAAAGTTTTTTGCTTCCTCCGCATTTTTGGCAGGAATGCGGCCAATACCAATATCCAGCAGGTTGGTAATAACGCCTGAATTGATGTCTTCATTGTCATCCAGGAAACCAAAAAAATCATCAGAGGCATAGGTGGCCAGCGGGTCAAGGGAGAAGTTATTCTGCCAGGCAGGCACCATGTTGGTATTATTTGCCAGGCGGTCTTTATAATCAAAGGAAGCATCGCCAAACAATAACAGGTACCTGGGCCTATCCCCAGTTGCACCATATTTATCCCAGTACATTTTCACAAAATCCCGGATGGCGGCTGGGTTCGGGCTGCCACTGGCAAATTCATTATATACCTGGCCGGTAGTTACCACCCGCACCCGCAATCCATTCCGTTGCCGGTGAATATCCGCCAGCCGCTCTGCCTGTGGCAGCAAAGATTGAAAAGTGATGATCAAATAGTCCGCCGGGGAAGTGTTGTGCAAATTTTGATTGGCCACCACTCCTTCCGGAGCAGGGATCAAAAATTCAGCCGGGTTGAACGCAACGTATTCACGAAGCCGCAGTGCATCATTTACAAACCTGAATTCATTATTCAACAGGTTGCCCTGCATTCTTTGCGGGTTCAGCGGGTCTGTCACCTCCCACACCTGCGTATTGGCGCCGGTATTGCCAACCACAAATTCCACCCTGCTGCTGCCAACACTCAGCCAGTCCCTGAACGGAAGTTGATTGATGCCATTGAGTGAAATATTTCTCCGGGTAAACAACTCATACCAATTGAGCCAGCCCTGGGCATTCACACTCCCGGGCACATAGGTAAAGCTGATATTGTTTGTTGCCTGTGCTCCTGCAACATTCAAAAGAGCCGTTGCCTGCTGTGCAAACAGATCATACTGGCCGCCGCTAACCGGGTTCAGCAATAGTTGTCCTGCTGCCTGGTTATTAATCCGCATATCAAACCGGCTGCCCGAGTTCACCGACCTGGCGGCACAGTTGGCCCGCAGTTGAAGGGCTGCGCCGGTCTGTATGTTGAGAAAACTGACATTGAAATTGCGGGTCAGCGATCTGCCTGGCAGGTTTGACATTTCCTCCCCATACCATTCTTTTCCGCTGTTCAGAAAATTGACCGTATCCAGTTCATGAAAATATCTTTCGGAAAAATTATTGACGGCCGCCACTGGTGATGAAAGCCGGGGCGCATTACTGATGCGTTTACCGGTGCCACCAACCCTCAGGAAATAATAGGCCTTATCGCTGTAAATGTTTTTCCGGTGATAAAAAGTCTGGTTCACCGAATCTTTCACCCATTCATCCGGGCCATTGGCATAAAAAAGGATGTAATCACTGCTATTGATAATACCGTCCCCTCCATCCACTACCATGATCGCATTTTCCTGCAGGTCGTCTGTCCAGGGACCATTATTAGCCTCGCCCAGTATATACCCGCCATTTCCATACAACCGTACCGATGCAGATGCAAGATTGGCAGTATTGATTCCCATGCTGTTCAGCAGGGCTACATCTAACTTATAGATCCCCGGTTTTATCACCCCAAGTTTGTACCAGTTGCCCGAGGCCAGCACCGAAGCCGGTGCATAATTCCGCTGTGCCAGCCCGGAAAAAGAGGCCGCCAGGAGTCCCCCGCACAGTAAGATCAATCCCGGCTTTTTCATAATTTTTTTTACCCCCCTCCGGGGGATTTTCCGGTCCAAAAAAAGTAGTTCCGCGTAAGCCCTTATCCCGAAAGTGTCTATATTCGCAAATCCGGCAGGTAAAACTTCAGAAAGGTGCAATATTTTACCCCAACCGGCGTTAAAAATATTCCAATTCACAGGTTTATGCAAAAAACTATGAGCGTGAAAAACTTAACTATCCTTTTATCCTGTATGGTGCTGCTGGGATCCTGTAAGAACGGCGGCCTTTTCAGTAAAAAGAAAGACAAATCGTCTGTAACCGGCTGGAACTATAACGACAAAAACGAGGGCGGTTACCGTGTTTCCAAGGCGAAAGAACAGGGCCTGGGCCCCGGTCTTATTTTTGTACAGGGTGGTACCTTTACTATGGGACAAACCGAGGAAGACGTAATGGGCGACTGGAACAATATTCCCCGCCGTGTGTCCGTGCCTTCGTTCTACATTGACCGCACCGAAGTGGCCAATGTACATTATCGCGAATACCTGCACTGGCTGTATAAAGTGTTTGATCCTTCCGATCCCGCCAACTCCAAGATCATAGAAGGCGCCCTTCCTGACACCCTGTGCTGGAGAAGTGAGCTGAGCTATAATGAACCATTGGTAGAATTCTATTTCCGTCATCCGGGCTTTAATGATTACCCGGTGGTAGGCGTTACCTGGAGACAGGCCAAGGACTTCTGTCTCTGGAGAAGCGACAGGGTGAATGAAAAGGCTTTGATGAAGGAAGGATTTGTGAACAAGAACAACCTGAAACCAGGTGCACAATCGGGCGACAATAATTTCACCACAAAATCATACCTCCTGGGTCTTTATACTGCTGCTCCCGGAAAAATAAAGACAAAGAAAGGGGAGCCTAAAACAACAGTGGCTTCGCTGGAGTCTGGCGTTATGTTGCCGGATTACCGCCTTCCTTTTGAAGCCGAGTGGGAATATGCAGCTTATGGTTTGATCAATCAAAACCCCCGCCCCAGCACCAAAGAAGGTAAAAGAGGTGAGGAACTGGCCAGCAATAAACAAATGTATCCCTGGGCACAGAATATCAATGGCCTGCGTGACACCCGCCGGGGAAGCTGGCAGGGTACTTTCCTTGCCAACTTTAAAAGAGGCTCAGGTGACAATGCCGGTGTGGCCGGTGGTCTGAACGACCGTGCCTTCTACACAGCACCGGTACAATCATTCTACCCCAATGGTTTCGGTCTATATAACATGGCGGGTAATGTGAACGAGTGGGTGGAAGATACTTACCGTCCTTTATCAACACTAGACTTTGATGATATGCCTGCTCCTTTCCGCGGTAATAAGTATAAAAAATTATATGTAGTGGATTCCACCTCTATGGATCCTTCTACCCGTTATGAAAAAGACAGCACCGGCCGTGTGAAAATGGCAGATGTAACAGATGAAGAAAGCAGGGACCGCAGAAACTACCAGCGGGGTAATGTGATCAACTTCCTCGATGGTGACTCCCTGTCACAATCATCTTATGGATACGGTCTCACAACCCTTATCCATAGCGAAAAGTCAAAAGTGTATAAAGGCGGAAGCTGGAATGACCGTCCTTACTGGCTTACCCCCGGCAGCCGCCGCTTCCTGGAAGAAGACCAGTCGCTGAGCACCCTTGGTTTCCGCTGTGCAATGGACCGCATGGGCAGCCCTGAAGGTAATAAGCGGAAAACAGGCCAGCATTACAAAACACGGAGACAAAAGAGATAATTCATTTTGCAAATAATTCACCAAACCCTGGCAATAACGCCGGGGTTTTTCTTTACCCTCCTTGCTCCCGCGAATGTGGGTTTGTCTTGTTAAGCCGCTTATTTTTGCTGCATGAACCTGGAAGAGTTATATTATATCTGCAAAACCTATCCATCTGTACAAACCGATACCAGGAAACTGAAGGCAGGTGATATTTTCTTTGCGCTGAAAGGGGATCATTTCAATGGCAATGCATTTGCAAAACAAGCGCTGGATGCGGGTGCTGCTTTTGCGGTCATAGATGAAGCTGCCTGTTCCATTCCGGGTAAAACAATCCTTGTCGCTGATGTATTAACCGCCCTTCAGCAATTAGCCAAATACCACCGTCAGCAATTTTCCATTCCTTTTCTTGCCATTACCGGCAGTAACGGAAAAACAACTACCAAGGATCTGATCCATGCAGTACTCTCCTCATCTTTCAAAACCTATACCACGGAAGGAAACCTGAATAATCATATCGGCGTTCCGCTAACACTGCTGGCAATCAGAAAAGATGCAGAACTGGCCGTAATTGAAATGGGTGCAAACCACCTGAATGAAATTGCTTCTTACTGTGAATATGCAATGCCCACACATGGATTGATCACCAATTGCGGAAAGGCGCATTTGGAAGGTTTCGGCACTTTGGAAGCTGTGCGGAAAGGCAAAGGAGAGCTGTATGATTATTTGCGCATCACAAACGGGGTTGCTTTCGCCATGTGGGATTATGATTATTTGCAGGACATGAGTAAAGGAATACCCTCTGTAATTAAGTATGGTACTTCCAAAGCAGATATTGAGGGAAATATTTCGAAGAGCAACCCGTTGCTGGAAGTAAACATTACAAAAGGCGCCGGTACGGGGATCATTAAAACACAATTAGTGGGCGACTATAACCTTCCTAATGTACTGGCCGCCGTAACTGCGGGTAAGTATTTTGGGGTACCCGATTCAGCCATACAATCAGCTATTGAAAACTACTCCCCTACCAACAGCCGGTCACAGCTACTGAAAAAAGGAACCAACACCATCATACTTGATGCCTATAACGCCAACCCTTCCAGTATGAAACTGGCCATCGAAAACTTTGCCAGGATCCATGCGGAAAATAAGGTTCTTGTGCTGGGGGCCATGGCTGAACTGGGTGATGAAAGCAGGGAGGAACACCTGGCTATTATTGATCTGATAAAGGAAAACAAATGGAAGCAGGTGGTGCTGGTGGGCGGTGATTTTTTGAAGATCGAACAGCCTTTCATCGCTTTCAATAATGCGGAAGAAGCCAAAACATGGTGGCAGCAACAGCATTTTGAAAACACCCACCTGCTGATCAAGGGCAGCAGAAGCATGAAAATGGAAACGGTCCTGGATGATTAATTTTACCATTATGAACTGGAAACAATTATTCCCGCAGTTTGAACCTGAACTGGTAGAATTGATAGAAAAAGAAGCCGTGCAGCGGACTTTTTATGCCGGTGACATCATCTTGCGGACAGGTCAGTATATCAAATCCACCGTGCTGGTACTCGAAGGCCGGATAAAGATCTACCGGGAAAACCAGGAGGGCGGTGAATTCCTGATGTATTATCTCGAACCGGGACAGGCCTGTGCGGTATCCATGATCTGCGCCATTCAATCGCAGACCAGCGAGATAATGGCCCAGGCCGAAGAAGACACGGAAGTGCTGATGATACCCATCCAGCTGATGGATGACCTGATGAATAAGTACAAAAGCTGGTACCAGTTCGTGATCCAGACCTACCGGGGCCGGTTTGATGAGCTGCTGTCCGTGGTCGACAATATCGCTTTTCGGAACATGGATGAACGGCTGGAATTCTACCTGAAGCGCCATGCCGGCGAAAGCGCCAGGAAAATCATTGAACTTTCACATCAGCAGATAGCAGACGACCTGAACAGTTCGAGGGAAGTGATATCAAGATTGCTGAAAAAGATGGAACAGCGGAACCTGGTGAAGCTGCACCGGAATATGATTGAACTTATGTAAGAGCCATTAGCTGTGATTTCTGTCACACGGTGAGAAAGTGCCCTGCTATAATCTTGCACAAAATTTTTGTATGGAAATCATCGGTTATATCGCCTCCCTTATCATTGGCATTTCGCTTGGGCTTATTGGCGGTGGTGGTTCCATACTCACCGTGCCGGTGCTGGTTTATTTGTTTGCTGTAAACCCGGTGCTGGCAACTGCCTATTCCCTTTTCATTGTTGGAGCAACCAGCCTTGTTGGGGTTTTTCCCAAATACAAAAGCGGGGAGGTCAATCTTAAAACAGCCGTCATTTTCGGAATCCCATCTATTCTTGCTGTATTTGCCACAAGGGCATTTATCGTACCCGCCATTCCGCATGAGCTTTTCAGCATGGGTGATCTCATGGTCACCAAACCGGTACTGACCATGGTCTTCTTTGCTGTACTGATGATCTTTGCATCTGTGTCAATGATCAGGAGCGGAAAGAAAGTAAGCCGGGAAACCGGTGAGCAAAAGTTCAACTACCCGATGATATTAATAGAAGGCGCTGTGGTTGGTATATTGACAGGCCTGGTAGGCGCCGGGGGCGGTTTTTTGATCATCCCTGCACTGGTGTTGCTCAGTAAACTGCCCATGAAGCAGGCCATTGGTACATCCTTATTGATTATTGCAGCTAAATCACTGATAGGTTTTACCGGTGACCATGGTCACCGGCTTATCGAGTTGCAGCACGGTGTTGGTTGAGCCAGTCTTTAATCGACCCGAATAGCCCCACTGCGGCACATCATGCTGTACATCGATCACGTCACCTACGG
>JANNUI010000566.1:0-2144 GCA_031395125.1 Chitinophagaceae bacterium
TTGGGAGTAACCGGATATTTATTTCCGTCTAAATTAACACTGTACTTAACCAGCTCTGCAAGATTTCTTTCAATCTGTCTTGCATTATTTCCTTTGGGCTCAGCAACGACTGTCCCGGAAATAATATTTCCCGGCTGGCCATCATCCGGCAGGTAAACTTTTACATTGCCATACTGTGTAGGGAAAACAGCGGTAGTCAATCCTTTCTGTGATGAGATTGTTTGCGCCCTTGTTATTGATGCGGGTACGAGCAGGAATAATGAGAGCACTGAGAGCAGGTGGTGTTTTCTCATAGATCTGCTTTAACGAAAGTTACCGAAATTGATAACAATCGGCAAGAGTTTTACCGGCATACTGCTGATCACACCATTTTCATTATACTATTAAACATGCAACGTTGGCGGGTATAGCGTATTAACAGGTTTGCTGGTATGATAAAGCTCATAAGGTATCCTGAAAATAGTCCTGGTTAAAACAGTGTTCCCTTTCACTCTCCTTTATGCCTTCACAGACCTTTCATCCAATCTTCTATACTAATTCCCAGTTTTTGAGCTTTAAATTCTTTATTTGGCCATCGGTTAGGGCATTTAGTTTCGCATGGTACTTCAGAAAGGACAGGTGTCATTAAACCCTCCTCATCATATATATATCCTGAGATGGCAAATAAGACTGAATATTCATAATTACCCGCTCCGGCTAATTTCATCGAACCCGGCCATTTTCCTTCTTTTATATCGTCCACTAATGAAAGCAGGACTGTTAAAGACAATACCGGGCCTTTGTAGGCTTGTATTAACGATATCATCTTATCCATTTCAATCCCACAGAGTTTACACAGCACCCCGAATACCATATAATTGACAGACGAAGATAAGTAACACCCCTGTCCTACCTGGACAGTTTCACCACAGGGAGGGGCAGGTTGACAACAGGGATCCTTGCAGAACAACGGCTTGTTCCACTTTAATTCGTGGATATCCCACGCGTCGATAGCGGTAACAGGATTTATTATGCGTGTACATAACTCCAGTCTATTACTTACTGTGAGTATGTTATTATAGACATACATGACTTTATTGAGCGTAGTCTTCAATGCATCAGTGACATCAGCTCCGCAACGACAAATGTTTTTAGGAATATCATCAGTTGCTCCGGGCGGCGCAATGCGGGGTGGTGTGGGAATAAATTCCCCGGCATATTCAATCTCTTCCGAAGTATAATATTGTTCCAGCCTGAAAAACTGATTATGCCAATCGCCTCTACCATGTTCACCTCCAAGTAGGGTAAGCTCTTTGATGAAAGGATGTAAAGGGGGTATGTGGTACCCGGCCCTGCTATCATCCCATTTTTTGAAACAATCCCATTTATCTTTTATCCAGGTTGTGATATGCCCTGTAGTAAAATGGTCTTTACTACGGGTATTAAATACTCCCCTTTCCCCGTTTCCTATTAGGAAAGCTGCCTGTACCCAGGAATTTTTAAATGCCGCTTCTATTTCATTCAGCTCAAGATTATGATCCAATATGACATCATAACCCGCACTCCTGTATTTGCAGGCAGCCACATTTGCAGCTTTTATACTACTACGCAGTTTGATCAACTCGATCTCCCTGTCTCCCACTCCCACCAGTGCAATGGGTTTTTTACGGGAGCTCCTGTCCTTAAGAAGCGGTTCTGGTTCCGGGTCCTTAAATTGTGCTTTACTGTCATTCACCCTGCACTCTATGACAAGTTCATTGCCAAGTTCTTTTCTCCTGTTATAATCATGAACTAATACTACCGACGGGCCTTTCGGGTAAATGAATGTTGCATTGCCCTTGACAACCGTCCAGGTATATTGCGGGTCGTCATATACATTTTCTATTTTCTGAGAAATGATCTTTCCGCCTAAACTCTTGCATTTGATAGTGACATCATCAGCATCCGTGGCCTCTGCATCCAATAGAACCATGTTATCCGGAAAAGAGTCAACAGCAAAAGTGAATGCGATCGGCTTTGTAATGGTCAGCGTTTTCCCTTCCGCCCAATCCGGTGGCATTATGGGAGGGCAGCATCCGACTGATTTCGGGCAGATGACATCTTTGGGGGTATTCAAAATCTTCCATTCGACCCCACCGGTCATGTTATACAATGATCGTACTTTA
>JANNUI010000574.1:0-8119 GCA_031395125.1 Chitinophagaceae bacterium
TATAAGCAACCGGGCAGGCGTATTCACCATCTTTAGCTGAAATAACTGTAAGTTGCGGCAGGTGCCTGTAGCAACGCACTAAAATTCATACACATGAAAAAGTTAATATTTGCTCTTGGTTTTTGTAGTCTTTTGACCAGTTGCGATGTATTGTCCCAGTTGCCAGGTACAGGAGGCGGGGTAACAGAAGCGGAAGCCGGGGCGGGCATAAAGGAAGCCCTCGGCCAGGGATTGGTAAAAGCAGTGCTGCAACTGAACAAGGAAGATGGTTTTTTCAAAGATGCATTATATAAGGTACTGATGCCTCCGGATGCAAAGAAGATCGAGAATACACTCCGCAAACTCGGCATGGGCAATATGGTGGATAAAGCCATCCTGCAGATCAACCGTGCGGCCGAAGATGCGGCGGGCTATGCCAGGCCCATTTTTGTGGATGCCATCAAAAGCATGACGATCGCAGATGCGATTGGACTGTTGAAGAACGGGGACACCAGCGCCACTCATTTCTTCCGGGTAAAGACAACGGATAAACTGATCGCTGCTTTTTCACCGGTCATCAAAGGCTCACTGGATAAACTCGATGCCACAAAATATTATGCCGATGTGGTGAGTACCTATAATAATATTCCGACTACGCTGAAGAAGATCAATCCCGATCTGCCGGGTCATGTTACCGGCAAGGCAGTGGATGCCTTGTTTGATCTGGTAGCGAAAGAGGAAAGGAATATCCGCCGTAACATTGCAGCGAGGACAACCGACTTACTCCGAAAAGTGTTTGGAGCGAAATGGTAGACCTAATCAGGAAATATACTCCAGAACAGCAGTACCACTCTCCGCCGTGGATCATTGATCGCATAATCTTTTACTTTCGGATCAGGTACTGATTCCCCCTTGCCTTCATGCAGGTACACCACATTGCGCAGGTAAATGCCATTGTCAGAACGGGTAGCTGCAAATTTCTCAAACAGATCCCTCACCGCTTTTGCCCGGGCCCTTGATAGTTGTTTATTCAGTTCTTTGTTGTCCGGTTCTGTGCCCGAAAGGTTGAGCTGGGCTTTCAGTTCACGGTAGAGGGAACTTCCCTCGCCAATGGTAGTGCCATCGGCATAGCCTTTTGCAGTGATGACCAGTGTCAGCGGAAAATCAGGATATTTTTTAGTGAACCGGTCTATTTCAGCAGCGGCCGGCTCAAACAGGCTTGTCATTTTGGCCACAACAGAAGGCGACACACTGTAGCTACCGGGTTCAAACAGCACATCCTGGTCCAGCTTCACCACCATATTCCGGTTGATGAGGTCTTCGAGAAATGATATTTTCTGATTGATACGCTGTTCAGCTGTTCGTGTGACAGAAAGGGTTTTGCGGAGGCGGTCCCAGTCTGCCTTATCTATTTCGGTGCCGCGGATGAGGATGGTGTTCTGCCCGAGCAGGGTATCTATTTCTGCATTGGTCTTATCAATGAATTTCTTGATGCGGCTGTTGGCGGCGCTGTCGATCTCATTCTGGTCGTCCTTTCTTTGCCGTTTTTCGTCCAGTTTTTTCAGGTCATCACTGTGGTTGACCAGCTGGCTGTCCAGCTTTTCCAGCTCTTTTTTACCCGAAGCTGCTTTTTTCTGGGGCACACAGGAAAACAGCAGGCAGGCAATGATCAATGCGGCAGATAGCGGAAAGATTGCTGTCTTTTTCATATAACAGCGTTTTAATGGTGCTTGCTTAAAGATAAAAAACTATTATCAGAATTTCCTGATTTCTAAAATATAAATTACCTATCTTCAAAACCCCCTACCCGGGAAGCCATTTTATTATTCACCAAAAACTAAAAAAATGAAAAAAACATTTTTTCTGTGGCTGTTTATTGCAGTTGCATTCTTCGCAAGCGGACAGGGTAAGACCCTTTACACAGTTAATTTCGTAAAGCCTAAACCAGGCATGAAATCAGCTTTTGAGGCCAGTTGGAAAAAACACCTGGCCACCTATCACAAGACAGAGGACAAGCGGATGGTGTATGAAGTGATGAGCGGACCACATCAGGGGGAATTTCATATTGTTGAAGGGCCCATTGCCTATGCCGACATGGATGCCGAAAAACCCAATGCAAAAGAACATGGCCTTGATCTGGAAAAAAACTTTTTCCCAATGCTGGAAAATGAAAGAATGAACGCCACCTACCGCTGGGATGATACCGCCAGCTTTAATGGGAAAGTGACTGCGGAAAAATTCCAGGTTACTGTTACTCATGTAAAATGGAACATGATTACAGAAACCATCCGGGAAAGCAGAAGAGGATCTCTTATTAACGCTAAACTGAGTCAGGCTAATAATGTCCCCCTCCGGTTCAGTGTTAATGTCTATACACAAATCATGTCTGGATCCAACCCTGTCAGGGTTTCGATCAGGAATTTAAAAGACGGTTTCAAGGAACTGGAAGCTGATTATTATGGCCCTAATCCAATGGCTAATCAGCCCAACGCATTCAGGGATGCTTATATAAAAGATTATGGCTATGATGCATGGGATGCCCGGCAAAAAGTGCTGGATAACAATGCAAACGTAGAAAGCAGGGAAATTTTTCTCATGAAATTGAGGAAAGATCTTAGTTCAGAATAAGCAGGATAATATTGAGCAATAAATTGACCTGAATCCCGGGTGTGTTTCATCCGGGATTTTTTATTTACCGGCAAGAATCACCCATCATTGCTAAAGCTAAGTTGGGCTGGCCAAACTATGAATCATGAACTTGCTAAAAGAATTTGCCAGGCTTCTTTTACTTTTCCGGTATCCAGTATTTTTTTTGCATACGAATGGAGTTCTTTTTCCATTTCATCCGGGTTAATACTGTAGTACTGAATAATTTGCTTCAGGTGGGCATCATCAAAGGAAGGATCAATGACCGGCATTTCATGTACATTGGCCAGCTGGCCGAGGTTGTTGCCCGTTAAAATACTGCTCTTGCGAATGGAATCGGGCAGCGCATCCACACCAATGCCAAGCTGTGTGTTAGGCTTCTCTACAATGAAAAGGTTGGTTTCATCCACTTTGCAGTACCAGTCGCCGCCAAGTCTTGCAACGTGATGGATCTTTCGCTGGTCAATTTTTTTCTCTTCATTCAGCAATGAATCATCAATATGCATCCGCAGCACTTCACAGATGATTAGGTTGCCGGCGCCGCCTTCCATACCCAGCGGCTTAACTTCGATCACTTTGCACTCCAGCTTCACTTTGCTTTCTTTCACCATCGGTGGTTTTACCAGGGTGGCCGGCTGGGCTGTAAAACCGGCTTTCACAAATTCATTGACGCCTTTGGGAAACTCGCAGCTGGCCAGTGAGACCTGCTGCACCATGTCATAGGTGACAATATTGACAACCACTTCAGGCACTTCCTGCACATTTTGCAGGGTATGTTTGGTGCTGTTGTCCCGCACCCTCCTGGCAGGAGAAAAAATAACAATGGGAGGATTGGAGGAAAACAAATTGAAGAAACTGAAAGGACTCAGGTTTACGTTCCCGGCTTTGTCAATAGTGGATGCAAAACAAACAGGCCTGGGCGCCACCACATGTTGCAGGTAATATTGCTTTTCAGCAGTCTTCAAATCTTTCAGGTCGAGAATCATAAAAAATAGTTTAACCGCAAAGGCGCCAGGACGGAAAGGCCCGCAAAGATTTTAATAATTATTCACCATTCTCTTAAATCCATCTTTTATTAATGCCACATTAAAGTTGATCAGAAAGCCCATCTTTTTATCCGATAGTTTCAGATAAGATAATAATTGGGCCTGGTGAACAGGATGCAAAGCATCAACAGACTTTACTTCAATAACAATTTCATTTTCAACAAGGATATCAATGAAAAACTCCTTTCCGGTATCATATCCTTTATAGAACAGAGGGACTTTAACCTGGTACAATACCCCGATACTTCTTAGCTGTAGTTCTTTTACCAGCGCATATTCATATACTGACTCAAGAAGGCCGGGTCCAAGGTTTTTATGAACTTCAAGTGCGGCCTGAAATATTTGATTAACCAGATATTCAAATTGTTCTTTATTCATAGCGTTACCTTGCGCCTTTGCGTCTTAGCGGTTAAGTAAAATCATTTTTTCAGTTTTAAAATACTCCACTCACTTTCTTCTGCTACAATCGTATTACTGAGCTTTCCCAACCCGTCTATCTCCATCTCCACCACATCACCCGGTTGCAGCCATTGCTCAGTATAGTTAGGGTCATTCAGTTTCCCGGTTCCGTTCAACTCAAGAAAACAACCAGTGCCTACGGTTCCGCTGCCAATCACATCGCCCGGGTATAAGTCCACCCCATAAGAAGCCCTTTCAATTATTTCGGCAAAGGTCCAGTCCATATCGGCAAGGTTGCCGTCACTTACCTGTTTGGAGTTTACAAAACACTGCATTCTCAAATTCCGGTTTTTGCCGCTGTGATTTTCCTTGCAGGGCACGGCAAATTTTTCCAGTTCATCCGCTGTCACCAGCCAGGGACCGATGACAGTGGAAAAATCCTTTCCTTTTGCGGGTCCGAGGTTCAGCAGCATTTCTTCCATCTGCAATCGTCTTGCACTCATGTCATTCATGATCATCAGCCCCCCAATGTATTCATCAGCATCTTCTGCTTTAATATTTCTTCCGTGTTTGCAGATCACAATAGCTGCTTCAAGCTCAAAATCCAGTTTTTCAAAATGGTCAGGCATGCACCTGATATCACCCGGCCCCTGTATACTGTGGTGATTGGTGAAATAAAAGATCGGGTACTGGTCAAATTCAGGGATCATATCCACTTTCCGGTTTCTCCTCGCCGCAGCCACATGCTGCCGGAAGGCATAACCATCCCTGCAACTGGGGGGAAAAGGTACCGGCGCCATCAATTGTACCTCTTTTAGCGGAACACCTTTATTGCTGGTCCTTGTTCCTTCCTGCAGCATCAGTTCACCTGCCTGCGCCACGGCAAAATAATCCTCCCAGTAATTCAGGAACAGGTTCATGCTATTGGGAAGGTCGGGGTGCAGCACATCCATATCGTAGATCATATCGCCGACAAGAACGCCCAGTTGTTCCCTTTCTTCTTTCAGGTAGGTGAGAAGCTTCATACAGTTGTTGAATTAAGAGCCGCTAAGTTATACCAATTAGCTGTTTCATTTTAATTTGGATGATCCGGGATAATGCCGGCAGGCGGATTGTGCGAATGATAATTAATTTCCTGAATAGCCCGCCGGCATTAGCAAGCTTGTTTGTAAATTGGGGGAATGAAAAAATGGCTGTTAGTATTATTGCTGCCAGTGCTGGCATTTGATCCGCAGGAAGAAAGAGAAGCATGGATACGTATTAACCAGCTGGGCTACACTCCGAATGGAGTTAAAGTGGCGGTTTGGTGCAGTAAGGGGGAAAAAGTAATTGGGGACTGGGAATTGGTTAATTCGGTTTCAAAGAAAATAGTTGCATCCGGTAAAACAGGCAACCCTTTTGGTGCCTACGGCCCGTTCAAACAAACCTTCCGGCTGAATTTTTCTTCTTTCAAAAAACCCGGGCGTTATTATTTGCAGGCTGGCGGGGTTCAGTCTCCTGAATTTGAGATCGGGGAGGATGTGTATAAAGGCGCTGCCGATTTCTGTCTTCGTTACATGCGGCAGCAACGCACCGGCTTTAATCCATACTTAAAAGACAGTTGCCATACACATGACGGTTATGTGCTGTACGGAGAAAAAGCAGGCATTAAAGACAGTACAAGGATAGATGTGGTGGGCGGCTGGCATGATGCCAGTGATTATTTGCAATACAGCACTACTTCCGCCAACGCCACTTATCATTTGCTGATGGCTTACCGGGATTATCCGCAGGTGTTCACCGATGAGCAACAGGCCAATGGACTGGAAGGAAAGAACGGAATGGCCGATGTGCTGGATGAAGCGAAGTGGGGACTGGACTGGTTACTGAAAATGCACCCCCGGTCTGACTGGATGTTTAATCAAATAGGCGATGACCGGGATCATATCAGCATGAGGATACCGAAACAGGATACGCAATACGGAAAAGGATTTGAACGGCCGGTTTATTTTGTAAGCGGTGAACCGCAACAACGGGGAAAGTTTATGAATGCGACAACAGGCAGAAGTTCGACAGCGGGCAAATTTGCAAGTGCATTTGGTCTTGGGAGTTATATTTTCTACCGGGAATTTCAACTCGTAAAGCATGTAACCGAATACATGAATTTCTCGCACCTGTTGAATGAAAAAGCATATTCCGCATTTGGTTTTGGCCGTAAGGATCCGGGCATTACCCAAACCGCTTCTGTGCGATCGCCTTATATCTATGCCGAGGACAACTGGATGGACGATATGGAACTGGGAGCTGTCGCCATTTATAATTCTGACGATCCGCATCACAGGCAAAGCTGGTTTATTAATTATGCGGATTCGTTAGCAAGGCTTGAGCCGGTTACTCCATTGCTTGTCACAGATACCGCCAAGAATTATCAATGGTATCCTTTTATCAACATCGGGCATTATGAATTAGCAAAACAACTAAACGATACTAGAAGAGATACGTTTGTCGGGTATTATAAAGCAGGTATCCAAAGAGTCTGGAACAAAGCCAGGCAAAATGCTTTCTACCGGGGCATTCCCTTTATCTGGTGCAGTAATAATCTTACAACTTCATTTGCCATACAATGTTATTGGTACAGGGAACTGACCGGCGATAAACAATTCTCAGAACTGGAGCAGGCCAATTTCGACTGGCTGTTTGGCTGTAATCCATGGGGCACATCCATGGTCTATGGTTTGCCTTCATGGGGTGATACCCCTGTTGACCCGCATTCTGCCTTTACGCATATCAAAAAATTCCCGATCGACGGGGGACTGGTGGACGGCCCCGTTTATACCAGTATCTACAAAGGCCTGATCGGTATCAGGCTTTACGAACCGGACGAGTATGCAGCCTTTCAAAGCGGACTGGCCGTGTATCATGATGACTACGGTGACTACAGTACCAATGAACCCACCATGGATGGCACCGCTTCACTGATCTATTTACTGGCTGCGAAGGAGGCGGAAAATAAGCCAAAAAAGCAGTAGCCCCCTCCTTTGGAGGGGGTTGGGGGAGGTCTCACGGCGCAATCATAAGAGGTGATTCAACTAAAAAAAACATCGCATTAGTTTTTACCGGGCATGAGTTTGCCGACGGCGGTGACTTCATTCATAAAACCCTGCAAAAAGAGAAAATAAAAGCTTCCTTCTTTTTTACCGGTGACTTTTACAGGGAAAGTAGTTTTCATACGATCATCAGCAACCTGAAAAAACAAGGTCATTACCTTGGGGCCCATTCCGACAAACACCTGTTGTACTGTGACTGGAATAAAAGAGACAGCCTGCTGCTGACAAAAGACCAGTTCAGGTTTGATCTGGCGGATAACTACAGCGCCATGGCCAGGCATAGAATTGATGTAAAAGAAGTAACCTGGTTTCTTCCGCCCTATGAATGGTACAATGATACAATTGCGGCATGGACAAAAGACCTGAAGCTGCAGTTGGTGAATTACACCCCGGGAACCCTGAGCCATGCAGATTACACTACTCCCGAAGTCAAAAACTACCGTAATAGCGATGAGATCTACCGGTCCATCATTAATTACGAGCAATCAAAGCACGCCGGTTTAAATGGATTTATGCTTTTGCTTCATATTGGTACTGACCCCGTTCGGGCAGATAAATTCTATCATCGCCTTCCCGAACTGATAGAATACCTGAAAGCTAAAGGCTATCATTTTCAACGGGTTGATGAGTTACTTAAAACTGATTAAAATCAGTGGATTGCGACTTTTTTGCCCCCCATTTCATTCCTTATCTTTGCCCTCATGGAGTTCGAAAAAATTCATAATAAAGGGCAGGCCCAGCTTTTCAGGAATCCTTACCTGGAAATGCTGACAAAAACCCACCCGTTGGTGATCTGGGGGATTTACACCCCGGTAATGATATACATGGTGTATTACAGCGGCACTATCGGTTTTACAACCGGAAGGATCTTCCTTACTTTTCTTGGCGGCATGTTCTTCTGGACTTTTTTTGAATACCTGGCTCACCGTTTCCTTTTTCACATGATAGCGAACAGCGGCAGGG
>JANNUI010000586.1:0-3951 GCA_031395125.1 Chitinophagaceae bacterium
GATAAGAATTTGGTCTCTCAGTCGTGCACGGCAGTTTTCATTTCAGTATCTTTAAGCATGCCGCTAAGCCCTGAAAAAAACAATCTTCTTGTTCATGAAATAAAGAAGTCACTGGGGAAAAAAGACAGTGAGCCGGTGAGCCGTTACCAAATGGCCAAGGGTGCCTGGCGGCTGCGCAAGATGATGTACCGGGAACTGAGATCGGCCACCATGATGCTGCTCGGTGTTTTGTCTGCTGGATTTGGCCTGCAGGGTTTTTTGATCCCCAACAAACTGATCGACGGGGGTGTGATGGGCATTTCTCTGCTCACCAATAAAGAAACCGGTATTTCACTTTCGCTGCTGATCATTGCCATCAACCTTCCCTTTATACTGCTGGGCTGGAGGCAGATCAGCAGGATATTCGGCATTAAAAGCATTGGCGCCATAGCGCTGCTGGCATTGGTCGTGGCGGTGTTTCCCTATCCGGCTGTCACAAATGACAAACTGCTGGTCGCCGTCTTTGGCGGATTTTTCATAGGTGCCGGTATCGGTCTTTGTATCCGTGGCGGCGGGGTGATTGACGGCACGGAGGTGCTGGCCATTTTCATGAGCCGGAAAAGAAGCTTGTCTGTCGGGGATTTTATCCTGCTCTTTAATATCATCATTTTCACGGTAGCAGCTTACCTTTTGTCAGTTGAAACTGCGCTCTATTCTATTCTCACTTACCTGGCTGCATCCAAAACGGTGGACTTCATACTGGAAGGTATCGAAGAGTTTACCGGGGTCACCATTATTTCTCCGCACAGCGATGAGATAGCTGATTTCATCAAACAGAAAATGGGAAGAGGACTTACCGTTTATTCCGGCAAGAGAGGGTATGGCAAAAGGGGGGAATCCGATACAGAAATGGAGATCATCTTTACCGTGGTAACCCGCCTCGAAATCAACCGGCTGACCAATGAGATCGAAAAAATAGACCCCAATACCTTTATTGTAATGCAAAGTATAAAAGATACCCGTGGAGGTATGGTAAAGAAAAGATCGCTTAAATAGTTTTTGGTGTGTTGATAATTACGGCTTGGCCGGTTCAAATATTTTTGTACCTTTTCCATCCCCTGTCTGCTCCAAAGGAGTCTCCCAAGGAGTCATTGACCTTCGGACCGCCAGGCAGGTTTCCCACCCTCTGGATAGCTCCCTTATCCAACATAACAATTAAAAGACCTCTTATGCTTAAAAGAACAACCGGCCGATTGTTGCTATCCTTACTTGTTGTTACAGGTCTGGCCGGAACTGTAAATGTCAACAGTATTTCCAAAGGAGAGCGGAAATATGCCCTTGGCCTGATGAAAGAAACTTACAAAGATGCCCTGAAGACAGTTAAAGATCTTTCAGAAGAGCAACTCAATTTCAAGGCTGCACCAGATAAATGGTCGGTAAAAGAATGTATCTATCACATCGCTGCAACTGAAAAAGGGTTATGGATGATGCTGGAAGGGGCACTGAAAGCTCCTGCCAACCCGGAAAAACGTTCAGAAATAAAAGTGACGGATGAACAATTTGTGGCTATGATAAAAGACCGCACTCAAAAAGCCCAGGCGCCCGAACAGGTGCAACCGAAGAACACAGGTTATAAATCATTGGATGAAGCAGTGACAGATTTTAAAATGCACCGTACAGAACATATCAAATACATGAAAACCTCCACCGAAGACATGCGGAATCATGTTGTGCAAATGCCTTTGGGTTCCATTGATTGTTACCAGCTTTACCTGCTGATTGCCGCCCACAGCAACCGCCATACCCAGCAAATGAATGAAGTGAAAGCCAGCGCCGGTTTTCCTGCCAAATAGTTTTTCAACGGTTGAAAGACCCCGCCCCCTGTTCCCGTAAGAACCGGGGGCTTTTCATTACCTCACCCCATCCTTCGGCAAGCTCAGGAAATAACCCTCTCCCTGCCTACAGGCAGGCAGGCTTCAGAGAGGGGCCGGAACCCTAAATTTGAAGTGACTTCATAATAACTGAAGAGTTTGCTATTGTTCCTTCCCGCTGATTATTTTTTCAAAACTGATCAGCTTGCCCGAAGTGGTCATGCCCTGCACCACTACCTTGAATTTTTTGGTGCGGTCATTATTATAAAAACTGACCGGTATGCGGGGATTGATATTATTGATAAAAATACCAGGCCGCCAGCCAAGTGTGATACGGTTATCTGGTTTGTCCTTTGTTTTTTGCAGTTTATAGTCCGGCTCATAAAATTCCTTCACTACGGAATAGCCCTGGTAAAAAGCCATGTTTGCAAAAATGCCTCCGCCGGAATAATCTTCTGCTTTCTTTGTATAAACGGATAAGACCCCGCCAGGGGCATTGCCCGTTGCTCCGGCAAAGGATTGGTGCACTTTCACCAATGCCACCTGGTTGGCGGGTATGGTAGCCAACATCGAAGCATCGGTTTCTATTTCATCCAGGAAAATGGTCATTGCTATGTTTCCCATAGAACTCATAGAAGCACCCTGCCGGTAATAAAGAGCATATTCTGCACCATCGCTGGCAACCTGCAGACCATTTACACGGTATTGCAAGTAGTCAAATATATTATTGTATGGCGTCGCTTCGTCACTATTGACGAGGTCAATGGTACGGTTAGCGTCACCGTTAAACAGACCGCTTGTATAGCGTTCTTCAACCTGTTCCAAGGGAGTTTTCTTCTGCACTTTTATTGTAATACTTTTCAGCATTATCCCGTTTTCCTTCAATATCGCATCATAGTCCATCTGCCACATTGATGTATTAAGAGAGGGAAACATTTTGCCCGGTGCAGGTGAAAACCCGGCCCAGCCAAATTGTTTATTCAACGAATCCCCTTTCAGCATCACTTCAATGTACTGGCTTTTCTTTCCTCTTACATCACTGAAGAGCAGGCGGTTCCTGTCAAAGAACACCAGGGAGTCGATCAGGAAGTTCCCGTCTTTATCAGTACTCAGCATATGGGTGCTCCGGCTCTTTTTTGCCCCCATGCTGCTGATCATCAGCAATACTGTTTTGTCGGAAAAAGGACGGTTGGTCCCTTTCAGCGTTGTCTTCCCGGCAAGCGTGATATAAGCAGGGTTGCTGAAAACAGGCATCGGTTGTTTTACCAGCTCTGCCCATTTAAAACGGCGCCAGCCATTCGTCATCATCAGCAGGTCGGTGGCAGTTTTCACCGAATCATTGTTGGCCAAAAAATAATAAGCGGGCACGTGTACATAGCCTTTAATATCCGAAGTAAGCAAAAGTGTGGTAAGGATATTCTCTTCCCTGGAAGACAAACTGTCGTAGGCAGCATCTGTTATGGATACAGAAATACTTCCCATCACAGTATCGGGCATAGCTATGCGGAACCGGTTGCGGCCCCTCGCCGAAAAGTCAACGGTATCCGCCAGCAGTTCAACCGGTTGCCGGTACTCATTGTTGTTTACAAAACACAACCTTTCTGCCAAGGGCATCCCTTCTTTGTTAAACACCGTAACCTGCAATATTCCTGAACGCAAGTGTTGTGTATTGATAACTCCCTGCAACGATACTTTTACAGCATTAAAGTTTTGCCTGAATACCACCCCGTGCTGCATTTGTCCGATCATGTAAGCAGGAACAAAAGCCGGATCGGTTGCCTGCTGTTGTATCTCAAAAAAATTGCCCTGCGGGTGCGGTATTACCGTGAATGCTATTCCTTTTTCGGTTGCAGGTGGAAGAACAAACTGTCCCCCTGATGTCACTGCTATGTATTTTTCCCCTGTTGCAGGTGTAAGTTCAAACATGCCCATGCCGTCATGGTATTCATTAAAAGAAGCTACTTGCTCCCCCCTGCTGTTTTTTATCACTCCTGTTGCAGGTGCAGGAAGGCCGTTTTCATATGATGCCTTGAAGGCAACAGTATTAATGACCCCTGACACAAAGTTTCCGCCCTCGGGAAAGAATTCAATTTTTATTTTA
>JANNUI010000612.1:0-1696 GCA_031395125.1 Chitinophagaceae bacterium
AATAACTTCTTGTTCGCGGTGCGGCGCATAGATCGGCAGTCCGTGCAATCGCTTGTAAGCGCCAACATCAACGACGATGCGGGCTCGTTGAGTGAGCAATTCGACCAATCGAGCATCCAATTCGTCGAGCTGCCGCCGCATCCTGTCGAGCGACGGAGGCGTGCCGACGGGTGGCACCGTGCCGCCTGGCTCCGGCTGCGATTCGTTGGGTTCGTTCATATTGTTCATGG
Source organism: Chitinophagaceae bacterium (assembly GCA_031395125.1). GTDB lineage: Bacteria > Bacteroidota > Bacteroidia > Chitinophagales > Chitinophagaceae > JJ008. The sequence continues at coordinate 231 of JANNUI010000612.1, forward strand.
ATCAGAAGGTAAAGGCGGAGCTATTCGGCCGGACGTTTAAGATATGGCGTCCGTGCACTTAGATTTGCGTTAACATGGTTAAATACATACCGAAGCCGCCTTGGGCCAAGCAGTGAACACAAATTATCCGGTTGCCGAGCAAAGAACGCAATCTTGTCACAACTCGAATCGTAGAACGATGATCCTGTTGGAACGTGTCTTTCGAGAATTTGCAGTGTGTAAACCCAACTAACTTCCGGGTGCGTCAGTCCCGTCGCGTTGAAACTGCCGCGTTGTGAGTTAGAAATGCTTAACTACCGGCGCTACCTACATTCGCCGCATTGAATTATGATGAGAGCTCAGCAGCAAGCCACCTGCCAGTTTCACGGAGAATCGACATGCCGGATCTGCAATACGCAACTATTGGAATCATTTTGTTGATCATCTTCTTGGCCATCTTGGCCCTTGTTATGTTTGTGGTCGTCGTGACGTATGGAAAGCTTTGGTTTCAAGGGTACATGTCGAGCGCGGACATTGGCCTACTGAGTTTGGTCGGCATGGGACTTCGCCAAGTTCGTCCGACGGTGATCGTCACGGCGAAAATCATGGCCACTCAAGCCGGCCTCAACATCAATCGTCGCACGGGAATCAGCACGCAGCGCCTCGAGGCGCATTATTTGGCGGCGGGCGATGTAATGAAAGTCATCACGGCCATCATCGCCGCACAGCGAGCAGGGATCGATTTGGATTTTGACCGCGCCGCCGCGATTGACTTGGCCGGGCGTGATGTGCTTGATGCGGTGAAAACTAGCGTTTATCCCAAAGTCATCGACTGCCCCGATCCACGCAGCGGCAAAAGTTTTCTCAGCGCGATCGCAAAAGATGGTGTCGAATTGCGGATCATCGCCCGAGTCACGGTGCGCACCAATTTGGAACAGCTTATCGGCGGAGCCACCGAGGAAACTATCATCGCCCGCGTCGGCGAAAGTATCATCTCCTCGATTGGCGGCTCGGAAAAACATCAAGACGTCTTGGAAAACCCGGACCGAATCTCCAAAGCTGTTTTGGCGCGCGGCTTGGATGCGCACACCGCGTTCGAGATCGTGTCGATCGATATCGCCGACATCGACGTTGGCGAAAATATCGGTGCCCGTTTGCAAGCCGACCAAGCCGAAGCCGATACGCGAGTCGCCCGAGCAAGGGCCGAAAGCCGTCGAGCCGAAGCCATCGCTGAGGAACAAGAAAACCGCGCCAAAGTCACCGAGAACCGCGCGCTCGTCGTCTTGGCCGAAGCCGAAGTTCCCAAAGCGCTGTCACACGCTTTCCGCCAAGGAAATCTGACGTCCAATTCGCAAAAGTAATCGCAACGATTTGAATGAGGAGTCGCCCATCTAGGAACTTTCCTCAGGTTTACACAAACAATTTCTTTGTCGTTTCTTACGAACATGCATTGGTTGGCAAAGGCGGGATACGTCCAGACGATCTCG
>JANNUI010000618.1:0-1779 GCA_031395125.1 Chitinophagaceae bacterium
GAGCCCCTTCTCCTTGGAGCGCCCGTTCAGTCGGTAGCTAGGATCTACGAGGCCTTGCCGGCCTGCGCTGCGATGCTGCTGGCGACGAAGGTCAGGCCTTCGCCTATGCCGCGGCCCACGGCGCCGGCAGCGAGCGAGGCCTTGATCTCGCGGTCAATGATTGCCAGACCTTTGCACTGTGAGAGGAGCGGCGAACGGCTGCGCCTCACCGACATCGGTCTGCAAGCGGCGAAGATCCCGCCGTAGTTCGTCGTGCTGTCAGTCGAGCGCCGTAGAATCATTTTCAGTTTTTGTCAGATCCGAGCAGCCAACCACCGCTGACACCGATGCCGTCCACCGCCACCAACACCTACCGACGCGCCGACGTTTGCCGCGCGAGCCGGGCTCTGGTGCCGTTCGGAGCGCCTTCATGAAGCGCGGCTTCGTCCGGGGGCTGGCTCGTTGCCTGGCCGGCGTGCTATTCCTCGCGCAAATGACGATTGCCGCGTACGCCTGCCCCGGTTTGTCGTCCTCCATCGCTGCCAGTGCGCCATTGGGGCAGATGCAACCGATGACTCAAACGTCGGTGCCTGCTGCACCGCAGGTTGAGGTGAGCCGGGCATTCGGTGCAGATGCTGCGGCTGCCATGGCGGCCCAGGTGCCCGATTGCAGCGACATGGCGGGCGCGATGGACCCCAACGCGGCCAATCTCTGTGCCGAGCACTGCAAGTACGGCCAGCAAAGCGACCACGCGTCCACGCTCACTGTGCCGGCCGTGATCTTGAATGCGCTGTACACCACGCCCGCAGTTCCACCGACTCCGCTGCTGCAGTCCGCAGCAGCCTTGAAGGGCGTGCCGGTGGCGGCCTCTCCGCCGCACGCCATCCTGCACTGCGTCTTCCGAATCTGATCTCCTGGCACGTTGCGCTGGCGGCCTTTTGGCCGGCCAGTTGCTTCGGTCGAGTTCGTTTGCGCTTGCGCGTTTTTCGCGTGCCACAGCCATCGAGCCCGATAAGAAACCGCTGTTTCGTTGTCTGGAGTTCCCATGTTCCGTGTTCCACTGACCTTTGCGATGTCGATGTCGATGTCGATGTCGCATGCCTTGGCGCCAGCCTTGGCACTTTGGCTTGCCTGGGCGTCGTGCAGCGCAGCCGCTGCTGAACCGCCATCCGCTGCGGCGCAGCTGCTGACCCTCGACAAGGCCGTCGGCCTGGCCCAGCTTCGATCGCGTCAGCTCGCGGGCCAGGATGCCGCTGCCGCAGCGGCCCGTGAGATGGCGCTGGCGGCCGGGCAGTTGCCTGATCCAACCCTGAAGGCCGGCGTCAACAACCTGCCGATCGACGGCGCCGACCGCTTCAGCCTGACGCGCGACTTCATGACGATGCAGCGAATCGGCGTGATGCAGGAGGTGCCGAATCGCGCCAAGCGCGAATCGCGCAGCGCCGGCGCGCAGGCGCGCGTCGAGCGCGAGCGCGCGATGCTGGCGGTGGCCCAGCTGGCAGTGCAGCGCGATGCGGCGCTGGCCTGGCTCGGCGTGCATTTCGCCGAGCGCCGCATGGCGCAACTGCGCGATCTCGAACGCGAGAACCGGGTCCAGCAGGACACGCTGGACGCCCGCGTCGCCGCGGGCAAGGCCATGCCGGCCGAGCGCACGATGGCACGGCAGGAAGCGCTGATGCTCGCCGACCGGCGTGACGACGCCGAGCGCGACGTGGCCAAGGCCCGCGCTGCGCTGCGCCGCTGGGTCGGCGCCCGGGCCGACGAGGCGCTCGACGGCGCAGCGCCGGCAGTGGCGCTGCA
>JANNUI010000394.1:0-6231 GCA_031395125.1 Chitinophagaceae bacterium
ACAGGCAATGGCAACAACTACATGAATTGTTTTTGGTTTCCCTTCTTCTTTTAAAAAATGAATGGTTTTTACGAGGGAAGAACCCGTTGCCAGCATGGGATCGGAGATGATGACCACCCTGTTTTCCAGTTCGGGGCAGGATACATAATCAAGGCTGATGTCAAAACTCCCATCCTTATTATGCTTCCGGTAGGCGGAGATAAAGGCATTATCGGCATTATCAAAATAGTTCAGCAGCCCCTGATGCAGGGGCAGGCCTGCCCGCAGGATGGTGGCGAGTACCGGCTGTTCCTGTAGTATTTTATGTTCGGCCACCCCAAGAGGGGTCTGGACCTCTTTTTCAGTAAAGGGCAACACTTTGCTTATTTCATAAGCAGCTACTTCGCCGATCCGTTCCAGGTTTCGGCGAAAACGCATCCGGTCGGTCTGAATGGTCACATCCCGCAGTTCGGCCACCCAATTACTGACCAATGAATGTTGCTGGCTGAGGTTGACTATCATGTAGTATGTAGTATATAGATTTTTAGTATTTAGTACTTAGATGGCTGCTTCTGGCCTGTGAAATGCATCTTTTTAATAGCAAAGATGAAAAAAGGTATTTTTGATTTTAGGCAAATCTAATCTAAGTACAAATATCTAAATACTAAAATCTCTTTCATGCTTTACCGGGCCATTGGTTTAATGAGCGGCAGTTCGCTGGACGGGCTGGATATTGCCTTCGTGGAATTCCAGGAACAGGCAGGTAAATGGAACTATGAGATTTTGGAGACTGACTGTTATCCTTATTCTGATGAGTGGGTTACCAGGCTGAAAGGGGCCATCCACCTTTCAGCAAAGGATTACCTGCTGTTGCATGCTGCATACGGACATTATACCGGTCAGCAGGTGAATAAGTTCATTGCTGAACATGGGTTGGAGTATAAAGTCGCCGTGATTGCTTCCCATGGTCACACCACTTTTCATATTCCTGCCCAAAAAATGACGGCGCAGCTGGGAGATGGCGCCGCTATTGGTGCGGTAACGCAACTACCCGTTGTATCTGATCTGCGGGCATTGGATGTTGCCTTCGGCGGGCAGGGGGCGCCCATTGTACCAATAGGGGAGAAACTATTACTATCCGGCTATGATTATTTTTTGAATATAGGCGGAATAGCCAACATATCAGTGGCCGGCGAGCCCCCTTCAGGGGGTTGGGGGTTTGATGTGTGCCCCGCCAACCGGGTCCTGAATATGCTGGCTTCTGATGCGGGAAAAGAATATGATGAAAACGGGCAAATGGCTGCATCCGGAGTAGTCCATTCAGCATTACTGGATAAGCTGGATGCCCTTTACTATTACAAAAAGCCCTATCCCAAATCCCTTGCCAATGATTTCGGAACGGATGTGGTTTACCCGATGATAAAATCATCGGGCTGCAGCATCCCGGACGCATTAAGAACATATTGTGAGCATATAGTTGTTCAAATCAGCAATTCAATTTTGAATTTAATTTCAGGCTCCTCCGAAGGAGTCCTTTCGGACCGACTCCAGACTCCCGGCTCCCGTCTCTTAGCCACCGGCGGCGGTGCCTTCAATCAATTCCTGGTTGAAAGACTCATGGAGAAACTGAAGGGGCAGAATATTGACCTGCTGGTGCCGGATAAGAAACTGGTTAACTACAAGGAGGCACTCATCATGGCCTTTATCGGGGTGTTGCGCTGGCGGCAGGAATATAATGTACTTGCATCGGTAACCGGGGCGGCAAGAGACAGTATTGGCGGTGCCTTGTGGACCGGGCAGGAAGCATGAAGAATATCAGCAACTCTTCCTAATTTAGGGATTCAACTTTTCAAGCGACCATTATGGCGGAATCAACCAAACTGCAGTCAGCTTCAGCAGAAAAAAAAGAACCCGCACCTGGTTCAATCGAAGAAGTGTTGCTGTTCCGGAAAATTCAGCACTCCTTCCCCCGGCAGTTCCGCAAAGTGTTCCCGGATAAACTCGCCGCTAAATCAGTTGTTATTATTCCTTCCATCACCCTCGACCAGGAAATACTGGCAAAGGTCAGCGGTCATGTACATTATGAAGAACGGCTGCTTTGCCTGCTGATGTTGTTGCGGATGCCCCGCACCCATGTGGTATATGTTACCAGCACACCGGTTGACCCGGTCATTATTGATTACTACCTGCACCTCTTGCCCGGAATCACACGCCACCATGCTTTGCACAGGCTGACAATGCTGAGTTGTTATGATGCTTCGCCCAAATCACTCACAGAAAAAATACTGGACCGGCCCCGGCTGATCGAGCGGATCAAAAAAAGCATTCCACACGGTAATGTGGCCCACCTGGCCTGTTTTACCGTAACAAAATATGAAAGAACGCTGGCGGTAAAACTGGATATGCCCATCTATGGCTGTGATCCCGAACTCTGCGATATAGGGAATAAGAGCAATGGCCGCAAGATTTTCAGGCAGTGCGGTTTGAATGTGCCCCCGGGTTTTGAGGACCTGAAAAATGAAGATGAGATCATAACTGCATTGACAGACCTGAAGCTGAATAACCCTTCACTTCAAAAAGCGGTCATAAAAATGAATGATGGTTTCTCCGGCGAGGGGAATGCCGTTTTTACTTACGAAGGCATTGATGAAGGAAGTGAGTGGAAACAGTGGATAGCCGATAACCTGGAACCTAAATTGAAAATTGTGGCCGGCGATCTCAGTTACAAGGACTTCATGTATAAGTTCCAGCATATGCAGGGTATTGTGGAAGAATTCGTGGAAGGAGCAGTAAAAACATCTCCTTCTGTCCAATGCCGCATCAACCCGCTGGGGGACTGCAAGGTGATCTCTACCCACGACCAGGAAGTAGGTGGTGAGAGCAGTCAGGTGTTCCTTGGCGCCTATTTTCCGGCCAAAGAAGAGTATGCCATCGAAATTGGCGGATACGGGCTGAAAGTGGCCGAAGCACTGGAAAAAACAGGAGTAATGGGCCGTTTTGCGGTGGATTTTATTTCTGTAAAAGAACCAGACGGCTGGAAGCATTATGCTATTGAGATCAACCTCCGCAAAGGGGGCACCACACATCCGTATATCCTGCTGCAGTTTTTAACCGATGGCGATTATGATTACGAGAACGGGTTGTACCTCACGGCCAACCGGCAGACCCGTTATTATTTTTGTTCCGATAACCTGCACAGCGAAAGATACATCGGTATCACTCCTCCCGACCTGATCGATATCGCCATGATGCACAGCCTGCACTACGACGGTACTTCACAGGAAGGAGTGATGTTTCACCTGATCGGGGCGCTTTCACAATACGGCAAACTGGGTGTGGTCTGTATCGGCAGCACGCCGGAAAGGGCCAGGAATTTCTATGAACAAACGGTAAAGGTGCTGGATGGGGAGTGTTGAGGATGGTTAAGTTAATCCTTTAACCCGTATTTCCCACTAAACGCACAGGCCGGGTTTGGGTTTATTCCTGATCTATGAAATCGTCAAAGCACATACCGGGGGGTAAAAGGGGAAACAAAGAAAGGATAGTGGATAGCGTTATTTATTAAACTGAAAGAGATGTACAAGCAACATTTGATCAGCAACATTGAAAAGGAGATAAACATTTGTTGCCGGCTGTATACTAAGATCCCACCCGGTCAAATGGATTTCAGGCCGAAGGAAGGATTGAGAAGCATTGCAGAACTACTGCGGTACCTGAGTATTGTCGGAAGTGCTATGCCGGTGTATTGGCTGAAAAAAGGGGATACAGATTTTAATACATTTTTTACCGGCATCGATACAGCAAGCAGGATGATGCCATCTGAACGATTCCCGGCAGTTATGAATGATCAAACGGAAACCATCCGGGATCTTTTTGATCAAATAAGTGAAGATGACCTGATGAATAAGGTAGTCGAATATCCATGGGGCGGCAAAGCGCCCATGGGAGAAGCCATCATAGCCACCAGTATTAAATTTTTAACTGGTTACAAGCTTCAATTATTTTCATTGATCAAACTTTGTGATGATCAAAAATTAACAACTGCCGACGCATGGTTTATTAGCGACCTGTCCTCATAAGGACCCTTTCAATTTATCAATATGGATCAGGAAATCGATATGCAGGCTTTGCGGGATAAAATAGACCGGCTTAACCTGCAGGCATGGGATGTACGGGTAAATGACTCGCCAAGATCGTTGGAGCTTAGCAGGGAGGCTGTCGAACTTGCAAGGGGTATCAATTATCATTTGGGACTGGCCCATGGCCTTAAGTCACTTGGATTTTGCTTTGTACGTGTCGCAAAAAACAATGAAGCACTGCCCCTTTTACAGGAGGCACTGGCGCTGTTCGGATCATTTAATGATCCGGAAGGCCAAGCCGTGGTGAATGAATACCTGGCCGTCATTCATCGCAATCGGGGCGATTTTGGCGCTGCGTTGGAATTATTATTCAAATCACTGGAAGTAAATGAGCAAACTACACTTAGCGAGAATCTCGGGACCAACCACTACCATATAGGCGTAACCTTTAAGTATCTTGGAAATTTTGAAAAAGCATTGGACTCATTATATAAAAGTCTTTCTATTTACCGGGAGCTGAACAACAGGCTTTTCGAATCTTATCCAATTAATATTATTGGTTCTATATATTTTGAAAATGGGGATTATACGAAGGCATTGGAATACTACCAGGAGGGGTTAATGCTGCGGCAGGAATCGCAGGATAAATTGGGAGAGGCAGGCAGTCTCGATAATATCTGCTTAACGTATTCGAAGCTTAATGATTACTCCCGGGCAATTGATCATTGTACAAGAAGCCTTACTATCAGTGAGCGTACAGATGACCAAAGAAGCCAGGCCAATGCCCTGCAGCACCTTGCCGAAATTTATAAACAGGCGGGCGATGCCGGTCAGGCTAAAAAATTTTGCAACCAGAGCCTGCACATAAGAAAATCGATCGGTGACAGAAGAGGTGAAACAGAGATCCTCTTATTTCTGGCGTCTCTTCATAAGGAACAACCGGGGAGCGGCCCTGAAGTAATTGCATGGCTTGGCAATGCTTTACATATTGCACAGGAAATAAAGGGGCTTGACCTGCAGAGCAAAACCCGTTTTGCTTTGTATGATTATTATAAAAGGGAAGAAAAATTCAAGGAAGCCATTGAGCAACTTGAATTACATATTGATCTCGAAAAAGAACTCCATAAAAACGCCATCAGCCAGAAAGTGCAGAACCTTGAAATTTCACGCAGGGCGGAGGAAACACAGAAAGAAGCGAAAGCCATGGGGCAGCGGAACAAAGAGCTAACGGAGCTGAACAGTAAAATTGAAATGCAAAAGCAGGAATTGGAAGCGACACTGGCAGAATTGAAAGCGGCACAGGCACAACTCATCCAATCCGAAAAAATGGCTTCCCTGGGTGAATTGACCGCGGGTATTGCACACGAGATCCAGAACCCCCTGAATTTCGTCAACAATTTTTCAGAAGTAAGTAATGAACTGATCAGTGAAATGGAGGAGGAACTGGATAAGGGAAATGCAGCAGGAGCCAGAGAGATCGCCAAAGACGTACAACAAAACCTGGAGAAGATCCTTCACCATGGTAAACGGGCCGACGGGATCGTAAAAGGCATGCTGCAGCACAGCCGGAGCAGCAGCGGGGTAAAAGAGCCCACGGATATCAATGCCCTGGCGGATGAATATTTAAGATTGGCTTATCATGGGTTAAGGGCAAAAGACAAATCATTCAATGCAACGATGAAAACTGATTTTGATGAGACGATTGGCAACATCAATATCATTCCACAGGAAATTGGCAGGGTAATTCTTAACCTTATCACAAACGCTTTTTATGCGGCCCCCCTGCCCCCCGAAGGGGGGTTCCCGGACCCTGGTTATAAACACAGCCCTACTGTTTGGCTGAGCACAAAGAAAGTCGGCGACAAAGTTATCGTTAGCGTAAAGGATAATGGCCCAGGCATTCCTAAAAAAATACTGGACAAAATATTCCAGCCCTTCTTTACCACCAAACCTACGGGGCAGGGAACAGGGTTGGGTTTATCGCTGAGTTATGATATTGTAAAAGCACATGGGGGGGAGTTGATGGTGGAGACGAAGGAGGGAGAGGGGAGTGAGTTTATCATTTTGTTGCCGGGTTGATATGCGTTGAGCCGATGGCACTCAGTTCACATCACCGGGACTTGCACCGGAATAAATTCCGGTGTTACAAAATAGAACCGAGCCTACGGCTCTG
>JANNUI010000053.1:0-2664 GCA_031395125.1 Chitinophagaceae bacterium
CAATTATGTCCACTTCATGGGCAACCTGAAATGGGGCATTCTTCCGAATAAGAAGTGGAACAAACAACTCGCCACGAACCAGGATGTGCTGAAAATGATGATTGATAAGAAACCGGACAGGGCTTTTGCGCCCGACAGCCGTTTCAATTATTGCAACACCAACTACGTACTACTGGCACTGATCATTGAAAAGATCAGCGGTAAGTCATATCCGGACTATCTGCAGCAAAAATTCTTTCAGCCGCTGCAGATGAAAAACACTTTCGTCTTTACCCTGAAAGACACACTGACCGCTGCCCCCTCTTTTACCCCGTCCGGGGTTTTCTGGGGTTATGATTTCCTGGATGCCACCTATGGTGACAAGAATATCTGGTCCACACCGCAGGATCTGCTGAAATGGGACCAGGCGTTGTATACTGACCAGGTCCTTCGTTCTTCATTGCTTGATTCGGCATTTGCACCTTACAGCTTTGAAAAGCCTTCAGTACATAATTATGGCTTCGGCTGGAGATTGCAATTACTTCCAAACGGGAAAAAAGTAATCTACCATTTCGGTAAATGGCATGGCTTCAATGCCGCCTTTGCCAGACTGACAGATGAAAAAGTGACGATCATCATCCTTGGAAATAAATTTACCCGCAGCATTTATACAGCCGCCCACCTGTGTTATGACATCTTCGGCGATTACCGGCAGCGCCAGGTGCCTGACTCAGACGAGATTGATAGTTTGAAAACTTTACTGCTTTCCCCTGCTGATAAAATGAGCAGTAAAAAGTAAATTATTTTACTGCGTACCAATCAACCCGCCTTTTTCGATAGTCTCCTGATTTGAATTCTGAACCACATAGACACAGTAGGGCACAATAGCAAATACACACATAGAACTATGTGAGTAACTATATTTCTATGTACCTATGTGGTAAAAACATAGATCAGGACACTATATTTTCATGGGTATCATAGTATTTCTGCCAATTCTTTCTCAACTTTAGGCTGCAATGAAAATCTTATCTGCAGCGGAGATCAGGGACTGGGACCAGTACACTATTCAGCATGAGCCCATTGCTTCCATTGACCTGATGGAAAGGGCCGCCACGGCCTGTGTAAACTGGCTGACAACAATCTACCCGGATGCACCGTCCTTTGGTATTTTTTGCGGCAAGGGAAACAATGGCGGTGACGGGCTCGCCATTGCCCGTATCCTGATGGATAGAAAATACCTTGTTACCATTCACATCCTTGATCCGATAGCTATCGGATTTGGTCACATGGGCACTGATGATTTTCAATCCAACCTGGCCCGGCTTCATGCATTACCAGATGCAGATATCCATTTTGTTCAATCGGAAGACCATCTGCACTCCATTCCGCAAGACCAGGTACTTGTGGATGCGCTTTTTGGTTCAGGGCTTAACAGGGCCCTGGATGGAGTAACCGCATTATTAGTGGAGCATATAAATAATTCAGGCAGCGAAATTGTTTCCATTGATATTCCCAGTGGCTTGTTTACTGACCATTCATCGAAGGGGGCATTAACGGTGCATGCCCGTCATACATTGAGCTTCCAATGTTATAAGCCGGCTTTTTTGTTTGCAGAAAACCAGGATTCCATTGGCGAGATCCATATACTGGATATTGGGTTACATCCTGAGTATTATAAAAAGCTGCAGTGCCGGTTCGAACTGGTGGATGAGGATATCATCCATTCTGTTTATAAAGCAAGAAACCGGTTTGCACACAAAGGAAATTTCGGTCATGCTTTGCTGGTAGCAGGAAGTTATGGTAAAATGGGGGCGGCTGTTCTGGCAGCCAAAGCATGTATGCGGAGTGGTGTGGGCCTGCTTACCTGTCATATTCCCAAATGCGGCTACCAGATTTTGCAGACGGCTGTACCGGAGGCAATGGTGCTGACAGATATCAACTCATCATTCAATACAAAAATTGTCCGGGGGACTCTCCGAGGGAGTCCTTACGGACCTTCCGGAGAGGACGACCTTTCCGGGTATGAAACGATCGGAATAGGCCCCGGCATAGGCACAGCATCCGAAACAAAAATGATGCTGCGGGAAATTTTTGACGCTTATCGCAGCCCGGTAGTACTTGATGCAGATGCCCTCAATATAATGGCATCGCAAAAAGAATTGCTGAAATTGATTCCTGCCGGTTCCATTCTTACTCCCCACCCCAAAGAATTTGAAAGACTCTTTGGTGAAACCCTGCCTGCCGGACAGGCAGGAGTCAATGATTTCGACCGCATGCTGCTGGCCCTGCAAAAGGCAAAAGAACACAGCTGCATTATTGTCCTCAAAGGGCATCGCAGCTTTATCGCCACTGCCGATGGACGGGGTTTCTTTAACTCAACCGGCAACCCGGGCATGGCCACCGCTGGCAGTGGTGATGTGCTGACAGGAATTTTAACCGGCCTGCTGGCGCAGGGATACAGTTCAGTCGAAGCTGCTATTCTCGGGGTTTACCTGCATGGGCTGGCGGGTGACTTTGCTGCAATAAAGTTTTCGCAGGAAGCAATGGTGTCGGGTGATATTATTGACTGTTTGAGTGAGTCATTTAAGAGACTTGGTCCGGTAGGATGATCAGTGAACAAACCGATGAACGGAGCCCTTCTTTTTGCTCAGGATACACTCTGCAACTTCAGCCCAATCAGGG
>JANNUI010000060.1:0-10949 GCA_031395125.1 Chitinophagaceae bacterium
CGTACGGACACAACGTATCCTCCGGAAGCGTCCCGGTAAGCACGAATAGGGGGAATTGGATTCGGATGGGCGGCAAAGACGGGTGTCTAATCGAGAATGTAGAACACGAATCGGGTTCGGGCAGAAAAAAAACCGAAGTGAAAGCGGAGGCAGCACAACTACTTACGATGCTCGGCCTTACTGAAAGAATGGACAATAAACCCAATCAATTATCCGGTGGTGAGCAGCAAAGAGTAGCGGTTGCCAGGGCATTGATCAATAAGCCGGACATTGTTTTTGCTGATGAACCAAGCGGAAACCTGGATACCGCCAATGCAAAAGAACTGCACCAGCTGTTTTTCGACCTCCGGGATAAATTCAGTCAAACTTTCCTGATCGTTACCCACAACGAAGAACTGGCGCAGCTCAGCGACCGGGTGCTGCATATGAAGGATGGGAAGATAGTAGGCCCCCTGTCCCCCTAAAGGGGGAACTTAAATAGAGTAAACATTTGTTTCACAGTATTTCGTCAAAGCAATGAATTTTTTGCTGTGTGGTCAGCTACATTTCTACCACAAAACCGTCACTTTGTGTTATTGATTTCCGTCGCCTTGCTCTCACGGTAGCTATCAGTAGCATCAGTATGTTCGCCGCCTGGCAAGTCAGAAAACTTCTTTTCTGATCTGCCGCTATCATCGGATATAGGATATCTTTAAAGATTCTTCTTAAGCCCCTTTAGGGGTTAGGGGTATCACACCCTGGGCTTCCATGGAACTTCGGGCACATTTAACTGATGAACAGCATAGCGGCTCAGCACAAAAAGATAATCGCTGAGGCGGTTGAGGTATTGAATGATCAGCGGATCAATTTCATCTTTCTTTTTTTGTAACCTCACAGCACAGCGTTCGGCCCGGCGGCAAACACAGCGGGCCACATGCAGGGTGGAAGCAGCGATATGCCCGCCGGGAAGAATGAATGATTTCATGGATGGCAATATTTCATTCATCTTGTCCATCTCTGTTTCCAGCAGGGTGATATCTTCTGCTTTCAGGTCGGGGATTTTCAATTTGGCCTCTTTCTTTGGGTCGCAGGCAAGCGCTGAGCCGATAGTGAAAAGCCTGTCCTGCACTTCACGCAGCACATTATGAATGTTATCTGCTTTCAGGTGATCCAGGCAAAGCCCGATACATGAATTCAATTCGTCCACGGTGCCATATGCTTCTATGCGGCGGTGCGATTTGGGAACTTTTGTTCCGCCAATCAGCGAAGTGGTTCCTTTGTCGCCTGTTTTTGTATAGATCTTTGCTGACATAGTGCTGTGCTTATTGGTAAATGATTGCCTTTTCATTTTTCTTATCACTTTCCACCGCACCATCTCTCAGCCTCACTACCCTGCGGGCATGGTTGGCAATATCTTCTTCATGTGTCACCACCATGATCGTATTTCCTTTTTTGAAGATATTATCAAATATCGCCATTATCTCATAGGAGGTCCTGGTATCCAGGTTCCCGGTTGGTTCATCTGCCAGTATCAGTGAAGGATCATTCACCAATGCCCTTGCAATGGCTACCCGCTGGCATTGGCCGCCTGATAGTTCATTGGGCTTATGATGGCTGCGGTCGGTCAGGTTCACCATCTCCAGCACCTGCATGGCTTTTTCATTTCGCAGCTTTCTTCCCATACCGGCATATACCAAAGGAAGAGCTACATTCTCAAGGGCTGTCAGCCTGGGCAACAGGTTGAACTGCTGAAATACAAAACCGATCTCTTTATTGCGGATCTCAGCCAGGTCGTTGTCTTTCATCTCACTTACATCATGATCATTCAAAATATACCTGCCGGCGGTTGGAGTATCGAGGCATCCGATAATATTCATCAGGGTACTTTTACCCGAACCAGAAGGACCCATCAGCGCCACATATTCATTCTTAAAGATGTCAAGTGTAACGTCTTTCAACACCTGCAGTTCCTGGCGACCCATGAAGTAGCTTTTACTGATATTTTCAAGATGTATGATGCCCCCATCCCCTAAAGGGGTGTTTTGTGCAGTATGACTATTTGATGGAATCATTTAACTATCGAATACTTTATCTTGTCAACAATCAAGTTTATCTCTCTACTCTCCGCCAGCTGGAGGAGATGGGGGGTTTATCACTTTAGGTACTTTAAAAAACTGTTCATCATGCATCGGTGCATTTTTCAGCGCTTCTTCCCTGCTTATTGCACCTTTTACCTCATCTTCCCGCAGCACATTCACTTCTTCACTCATGTGCAATAACGGCTCAACTCCAGCAAGGTTCAGTTCATTGAGCTTCTCCACAAAGACAATCATCCGCTGCAAGTCATTTTTTATTTCCGCTTTTTCTGATTCATTGAATTGCAGGCGGGAAAGATGGGCCAGTTTCTCCAGTAATGCATCGTTCACTTCCATTTTTCAAAGATAGTTATCAGTTGGCAGTTGGCAGTCAGCAGCTCGCAGCCAGCGGTACAGGGTTGTTAATGGTCTTTTGATCTCTGGCTTCAGGCCTCTGACCTCAGGCTTCATTTTCTTATCTTCGTCGCCGAATGAATAAGAAGAAAGAAACCTTGCCTGCCGGCAGGCAGGTAGTAATGAGCGGTATCCGTCCTACCGGTTTTCTGCACCTCGGGAATTATTTCGGGGCTGTGCAGAACTATGTACGGATGCAGGAAACGTATGAGTGCTATTTCATGGTGGCCGACCTGCATTCCCTCACCACCCATCCTGATACAAAAGAGTTAAAAGAAAATGTACACCGGGTGCTGTCTGAAAATATTGCCTGCGGGCTTGACCCCGAAAAAGTGGCGCTTTATTGCCAGAGCCATATACATGAAACCGCTGAACTGTACCTGTACCTGAATATGCTGGCCTATAAAGGTGAACTGGAGAAAACAACTACTTTTAAAGACAAAGCAAGACTGCAACCGGACAACATTAATGCGGGGTTGCTGACTTATCCTGTTTTGCAGACAGCCGATATCATACTTCACCGGGCCTTATATGTGCCGGTGGGCAAGGACCAGGAGCAACACCTGGAAATGGCGAGAAATTTTGTGAACCGCTTTAACCACCGGTATGGTGAAGTGTTTCCCGAACCACAGGCATTTAATTTTGGGCAGGAGCTGGTAAAAGTGCCCAGCCTTGACGGGACAGGTAAGATGAGCAAAAGCGAAAACCAGAATGCAACCTTGTATTTATCGGATGAGGATGAACTGATCCGGAAAAAGGTGATGAAGGCGAAGACAGACAGTGGCCCGGCTGAACCCAACAGCCCCAAGCCTGACTATATTGAAAATATCTTCCTGCTGATGAAGCTGGTGAGCCAGCCCGGTACAGTTGCAAAATTTGAGGCTGACTACAACAACTGCAGCATCCGCTACGGCGATATGAAAAAGCAACTGGCAGAGGATATGGTGAAGTTTATCAGCCCCATCCGGGAAAAAGCAACGACCATCCGGAACGATTCAGTGTACCTGAAGGATGTAATGGAGAAAGGGGCTGAAAAGGCAAGAAAAAGCGCCAGGGGTACTATGGAACTTGTGCGGCAGGCGGTGGGACTGAATTATTTTGCCCCCAACCCCTAAAGGGGGGTAAAAAAAATTTTCGTAAAGCAGAAATCAATACTTTTATCGTAACTACAAATATTTACTCTTTAAAATTCCCCTTTAGGGGATAGGGGCATGGCAAAAGCGAAATTCAAACCCAAACATATTGCAGTGGCCGGTAATATTGGAGCCGGAAAGACCACACTCACTGAAATGCTGAGCAAGCATTACAAGTGGATCCCCAATTTTGAGGATGTGGACCATAATCCTTACCTGATGGATTTCTATGAGGACATGCCCCGCTGGAGCTTCAACCTGCAGATATATTTCCTCAACAGCCGCCTCCGGCAGTTAGTGGAAATCCAGAAAGGGACAGAGACGGTGATACAAGACAGGACGATCTATGAGGATGCCAATATCTTTGCCCCCAACCTGCATGAGATGGGGCTGATGAGCAAAAGGGATTTTGACAATTACTTTCATTTCTTCCAGACCTTAAAGACATTGGTGCAGCCGCCTGACCTGCTGATCTACCTGAATGCATCGGTTCCCACACTGGTAGGTAATATTCAAAAGAGGGGAAGGGAGTATGAAGAAAATATCCGGTTGGATTACCTGAAGAAACTCAATGAGTATTACACAAAGTGGATTGCCGATTACAAAGAAGGCAAGCTGCTGATCATTGATGTGGACAAGAACAGGTTTCCGGAAAAAGATGAAGACTTTGGTGAGATCATCCGGAAGGTAGATGCCGAGTTATACGGACTCTTTTAAAATCCTTTCTGCGACAACTGCTTATTGATATTCTTACTGATTTCCCGGCTTCGGAATTTGTTTTGTAGATTTATCATTGAATCAATTCCCTTTCATATTGATGGAGAAGCCTGTTATTTCAAGAAAAGCCTTCTGGGATGTCCGGTTTGAGGAACTTGACTATGACAGGTATTCATTGTTTGTCATGGAAAAAGTTTTCAACTATGGGCCCTGGGCCGACCAGCTAGCCATCATGCGGTATTACGGGCTTCCAAGGATCAAAAATGAAATAGTAAAGGCGAATTATCTACGCAAACCGGTACTGAGTTTTTTATCAACAGTACTTGAAATTGAAAAAAATGAATTTGAATGTTACAGGAAAAAGCAGTCCGACCCGCTACCCTGGCCTTATTGAAAAAGCTGGTTGGGCTTGAGGAACTTTCCTCTTTTGCGTTGGGTGGGGGAACAAACCTGGCCCTCAGGTATGGTCATCGGTTGTCGGCTGACCTGGATTTTTTCACTAATACGGAATTTGACAAATCGCAGCTTTTTCAGGTAATAACGAAAACATTTCCTTTGGCAGAGCTCTTGTTTGAGCAAAATCAAACCATGCTTTTTGTAATAAATGATGTCCGGGTTGACTTCGTTCTATACCCTTTTCCATGGTTTTTACCTTTTGAAAAAACAGACGGCACCCGGCTGATAAGTGTGAAGGACATTATTCCAATGAAACTACAGGCAGTAAGCAACAGAAATTCTAAAAAAGATTATTGGGATATAGCAGTGTTACTTGGCCACTACCAGTTAGCAGAAATGATACAGGTATTCGGGGAGAAATTTCCACAGGTTGATGAAGGTTACATTATTCACAGCCTTACTGATTTTGAAGAAGCAGAGAATCAGTTTGACCCTGATTCTGCAGAAAATATTACATGGGAAGATGTAAAACGGAAACTATCGGAAGCGGTGAAGGGATTAACAGGAGACTCCCTGTAATCAGTAATCGCTGTATTCTTTATACTCTTCCAGCATCTTCACAATCCTTTTCAGCCATTCCGCCTGCTTTTCTTTATTGATGCTATGGTTCGTTTCTTTATCGTAATCATTCTGCATTTCTTCTTTTTCATCCAGGATGTCCTGGTATATTTTCTTCAGGTCTTGCTGGTAGGTTCTTCGATCAAATTTGTATTCACTCATCTTTTTATTCAGCTTGCGGGTAAAAAATTCAGCAATGTCAAAATGGCCCTGTTCATGACTGAGGATATAAGGAGTTTTGTGCAGTCCCCATGACCGGGTTTTGGAAAACTTCAATTCGATCGTATAACCAAAGTCATGGGTGTTGATGTTATAGGAAATACCCAGGTATGTAGTGGTGGAAGCGGCTGCATCGCTGCCCGGATTGGGTTTTGCCTTATAATCAGCCCAGGTCAATCTGCGGGAATGGCTCCAGTCAAGCAATTCTTCGCCTGCTTCCTGTGCTGACAAAATCATCGGTTGAAACAGAATGGCCAACACGATATATCCGGTAAAATTCTTCATGGCTAAATACAACGTAAAGTCGCATTAAAAATTTTACCCGTTGCACAGCAGGGCGTTAAATAAAAATAAAACCCCGACCGGAGCGTCGGGGTGGTTCAAAACCGTCCAGGGTTATAGCTTATACTTTAGGGGCGGCTGCCAGCACTTCGGCAGACACGCCATCAGCGTATTTTTCAAAATTCCTTACAAACAAACCGGCGAGGTATTTTGCTTTTTCATCGTAGGCATTCTTATCAGCCCAGGTGTTGCGGGGATTTAGTACTTCCGCCGGTACATCCGGGCAGGTTTTCGGCATGGCCACCCCAAATACCGGGTGGGTTTCAAATTCTGCATTGTTTAATTTGCCTTCCAGCGCCCCAGTGATCATGGCACGGGTAAATTTCAATTTCATGCGGCTGCCGGTGCCATGCGGCCCGCCCGTCCACCCGGTGTTGATCATCCACACATTCACTTTATGCTCCTGCATTTTATCGCCCAGCATTTGCGCATACTTGCCGGGATGCAGCGGCAGGAACGGCGCCCCGAAACAGGCGCTGAAAGTAGGCTTGGGCTCTGTTACCCCGGCTTCTGTACCGGCAACTTTTGCAGTATAGCCGGAAATGAACTGGTACATGGCCTGTCCCGGTGTGAGTTTTGAGATGGGGGGCAGTACACCAAACGCATCACAGGTCAGGAAGAAAATATTTTTAGGCAGGCCCCCGATAGAAGGTTCCATAGCATTGCTGATAAAATTCAGGGGATAAGAAACCCGGGTATTTTCAGTGATGGAACCATCATCAAAGTTGATCCGGTTAGTGCCGGGAAAGAATGTGACGTTTTCTACCAGTGCACCCGGTCGGATGGCATTGAATATTTCCGGCTCTTTCTCTTCGGTCAGGTTGATGGTTTTTGCATAGCAACCGCCTTCAAAATTGAAGATATTGTCGGAAGTCCAGGCATGTTCATCATCACCGATCAGTTTACGGTTGGGATCGGCGCTTAAGGTTGTTTTACCCGTTCCGCTCAGGCCAAAAAAGATCGCCGTGTCACCGTCTTTTCCCATATTGGCACTGCAATGCATACTCAGCACATTTTTCTCATGGGGCAGAATATAATTAAGAATAGTAAAGATGCCTTTCTTGGTTTCACCGGTGTAGCCACTGCCTGCGATCAATATCGTTTTATGTTTGAATGAAACGATGGCTGCATTATGCTGCCGGGTGCCGCATTCTTTCGGGTCTAATTTTAGCCCGGGAGCCGAAATAACATGCCAGTCCGGCTCAAAGCTTTCCAGTTCTTCTTCCGTAGGGCGAAGGAACATATTATAGGCGAACAAATTATTCCAGGGCTTTTCATTTACCACCCGCACGTTCAGCCGGTAACGGGGGTCGGCACAGGCATAGCAGTCCCTTATCCAAAACTCAGGGAGCTTATCCAGATAGTCGATCACTTTTTTGTAAACGATGTCAAAGTATCCCGGCTCAATGGGAATATTGAACTCATTCCAGTGAACGGAGCCGGACGTGGTCTCATCCTTTACGGTAAACTTATCTTTCGGCGAACGGCCTGTAAATTCGCCGGTGCGTATCACAAGGGCACCTGTATCGTTCAGCACACCCTCGCCGATGCGGATAGAATCCTGCACTAATTCTTCCGGAGGCAGCTGATAATGAATTGTTTCTGTATTCTTCAGACCAAGGCGTACTAAACTTTTCCTGGGAATACTCACAACTGGTACTGACATAGAGCAATCGAAGTTTGTTGAAGCAGCAAAGGTAAGTGACAAACGGATTGCGACACAAACAGGTGTTAGTAATACACATTAAAATTGAACTAAAATATCCGGAAATGTCGTAAAAACCATCAAGAGTATTTGATTTTGATTTCAAAGAATCAAAAGAATTATACAGATAGTTGAAAAAAATTCAAAAAGCATCACTTTTCCCCGGTTTGTGATAAACAATAATTGGTTCATTGGTTTGCGCATTATCTTTAGCGGTATTTATTATAAACCTTACCATGTACGGCTTTGTTTCGCCGGCGGCGGAACGAAGTAGTATCAAACCACCAAGCAACGCTTATGAAATATTTACCCCTCAACCCGGAGCTGTTTGTAAAAAACAGGGAACGCTTTATCAACCGGATGCAAAAAAACTCAATCGCCATTTTTGTAAGCAATGACGAAGTGCCCAGCAACGGGGACGCTATTTACCGTTTCAGGCAAAACAGTGATGTGTTCTGGCTCAGCGGCATCACCCAGGAAGACAGTATGGTCATCCTGTTTCCCGATAGCCCTGACCCCAAATACCGGGAAGTGCTGGTGCTGGTACGCCCCAACGAACTGAAGGAAAAATGGGATGGAAAAAGGTTGCGGGTCAATGAGGCACAGGCTATGAGCGGTATGAAGACCATTGTGTGGCTTGACAGCCTCGACGGTTTAATGCAGCCCTGGATCCACCTGGCAGATAATATTTACCTCGACAGTAATGAAAACGACCGCAAGGCTAACCTGGTAAGGTCAAGGGATTACCGCTTTATTGATGAAATGAAAAACCGCTACCCGCTGCATAATTATATTCGGGCCGCCAGGATCATGAAAGAACTGAGGGGCATTAAAACCGCCCTTGAAGTGGAAGTGCTGCAGAAAGCGATCGAAATCACGGAAACTGCTTACCGCCGGCTGCTGAAGTTCATCCGCCCCGGTGTGATGGAATACGAGATTGAAGCGGAAATCGTCCACTCTTTTCTTAGCCAGCGGGCCACCGGCGAAGCGTATGGCAGCATCATTGCCGGCGGCGACAGGGCCCGCACATTGCATTATGTGAGTAATAATGCAGTTTGCAAGGACGGCGAACTGATACTAATGGATTTTGGAGCAGAGTATGGCGGTTATTGTGCCGACCTGACCCGGACCGTCCCGGTAAATGGAAAATTTGGCCGCAGGCAGAAAACAGTTTACAATGCCTGCCTGCATTTACATAACTATGCCAAAAGCATTTTAAAACCGGGTATCAGCATTGTTGATTATACCGACAAAGTGGGAGAAGAAGCAACGCAGCAATTCCTGAAAATAGGGTTGCTGAGAAAAAGCGATGTAAAAAATGAAGACCCGGAGAACAAGGCTTACCGGAAATATCTGTACCATGGCATCTCCCATCACCTCGGTGTGGATGTGCATGACCTGGGCACAAGAACCGAACCTATTAAACCGGGAATGGTTTTTACCGTGGAGCCGGGCATTTATATCGAGCAGGAGCAAATGGGCGTACGGGTCGAAAATAATTTCTGGATAACAAAGAATGGTAACAAAGACCTGATGAGCAACATCCCTATTACTGCTGAAGACATTGAGGCGCTGATGAAGCCCCTCTAAATCTCCCCTGAAGGGGAGACTTTTCGTAAAGTCCCTGTTTTTGGAAATAATAAATAGTGCTTAATGAATAACAATTCCCCCTTTAGGGGGTTAGGGGGCATCCCTAATCTGTTCACTTTACTCAACCTCGTATCCGGCTGTCTTGCCATTGTTTTTGTTTTACAAAACGGGATCGCCATTTCCGGTGATGCAGAAGGTGGCACCTGGATCGATATTCCGGAAAAGATCTGGATGGCTTCTCTTTTCATAGGACTGGCAGCGCTAGTTGATTTCCTGGATGGTTTTGTGGCAAGGATCTTCAATGCTACATCAGAAATGGGCAAGCAATTGGACTCTTTGGCCGATGTAGTGAGTTTTGGCGTGGCGCCGGGGATGATCCTTTACCAATTTTTGCGGTTAAGCTTCGCGAAAGAAGCCCATTCACTCGACACAGCCGTGTTGTGGCTGCTCCCTGCTTTTATCATACCCTGTGCGGCTGCCTGGCGGCTGGCCCGGTTTAATATTGATAACACCCAATCACTTTCATTTAAAGGGTTGCCGGTACCTGCTGCGGGGATCTTCTTTGCATCATTCCCGCTGATCTATTGGAATGTAAATGAAGCTTGGACACGGGAGCTGCTGCTCAACAAATGGTTTCTGTATGCAGTGATAGTGGTTTTTTCATGGCTGATGGTTTCAAAGCTGCCGCTGATGGCAATGAAATTTAAAAACTTCAGTATTCAGGCGAACTGGCCAAAATATTTGTTGGTACTGGTTGCCATTGTTGCTTTCTTGCTGGTAAAATGGCTCGCCATACCGCTCACGGTGCTGGCCTATGTTCTCATATCTTTGATCTTCAAAAGCAAAACAGCATGACATATACAGTTCAGATACAAGTGATGCCGCTGAAAGAATTACTGGACCCGCAGGGCAAAGCCGTGATGGGGGGTCTTGAAAACCTGGGCCTCAGCGGGGTGGAAGATGTGCGGATCGGGAAAAATATCACCCTGCAGGTAAATGCAGATTCGGCTGATAAAGCCAAAGCGATAGCTGAAGAAGCCAGTAAGAAGCTGCTGAGTAATCCTGTGATGGAATATTACGAGGTATTCATACCCCCAGCCCCTAAAGGGGAGTAAAATGACTTCCCTAAAGAATTAATCTTTCTTCTTTGCGCAATGTTCAAAAAACCGAAAGTAAGAACAACCTAAGTCTCCCCTTTAGGGGGACAGGGGGAATTCTATACTTAGTTCCCACCCCCATAGGAAATCTCAAAGACATCACCCTCCGTGCTATAGAAGTGCTGAAGGAAGTGGACCTGATCCTTGCTGAGGACACCCGGACGACTTCGCATCTTCTTAATCATTATCAAATTACCAAACCGCTTTCTCCCTATCACCAGCACAATGAGCATAAAGTGCTGCAGCATTTGGTAAACCAGTTGCTGGAAGGAAAAACAATGGCGCTGGTAACGGATGCTGGCACACCGGGGATCTCGGACCCGGCATTTTTATTAATAAGAGAGTGTATCAGGGTTGGGGCAAAAGTAGAATGCCTGCCCGGTGCCACTGCTTTTGTGCCGGCGCTGGTCAACAGCGGCATCCCCGCTAACCGTTTTTGTTTCGAAGGCTTCCTGCCGGTAAAAAAAGGAAGACAGTCGCTGTTGAAACAACTGGCCAATGAAGAGCGGACGATGATATTTTACGAATCGCCGCTGCGACTGGTGAAGACACTGGAGGAGTTGAGTACTTATTTCGGCGAAGAAAGACAATGCAGTGTAAGCCG